>JAUVLS010000044.1 GCA_030600625.1 Bacteroidales bacterium | reverse complement strand
AAAATCCCGGCCTCAGTTTACCCGCAAACCGTTATAAGTAAGGCGCCGAAAAAGTAAATTCTGTTAACTTTACTTCATTTTGACAAGCTAATAAATTAAGAATCTTTATTGACCGTTTGACAATTTATGAAGTTGGAAATTGAATCACGGTCTGACAATTTAAGTTTATTCAATTCGAAGCGGTTTGATTGTTTGTTTTTTGAGATTGATTTGGTTGTTATGACAAAAAACAAATTTGTTTTCCAGCCCACTTTTTGCAGCTTTCAGCTGCATTTGTATTTTACTAAAGCATATTTACTTCGCTATGCTTCATAAAAAAGCTTTAATCTTTACTTTATAATTTCAAGTTTTAAATGATTTGGTTGTCGTGAGTACCATCTAATTGATTGCGAACAAGCATCTCTCATAAAATCATTTAATTGTTCTATTTCTTCTGAGTCGATTTCTTCTCCAGTTAGTGTGAAATTAGATTTAGCATGGACTACCTTATTTCTGGTTTTATATATAATCTTAGCTGCTATATTACAACTTGTTGTTATTTTTTGCTTTTCTGTTGAGTAGTTTAATTCTTGTCCGCTGAGATGACCTTTAATTCTTTTTTTGATTGAATTTGGAAGTTTTTTATAAAGTCCTACAAAATCAAAACATGTACTAAATGAAGCTTTAATTAAATCTTCATCATTAAATTTATCTCTCATTGAATTTGCTAACTCAAAAATAGAACGTATGAAATCACCATCTTCAAATGAACTTTTTGGAGAATCAAGTTTTTTCCTCATTAGTTCATTAGCTTCAATATTAACAGCAACAGGTGAAAAGTGTTCTAAGACCTTATAATAATTAAGAAATCTTAATTCAGGTTCTTTTATTTGAACTGCTGAAACAAAAAATCTCATTCCTTCATTATATGGTTCAAGTTCACTTAATTCGCTAATAGATTTTTCTTCTGCTTCTTCACGTAGTTCTTCAAATTCATCAATTGGATTTTTAATTTCTGAAATATTTAAGGCTATTCCTGTGATATCTGCAATTTCAAAAAGAAATGAATATAAAAGTTCCTTTTCTTCTTTATCATTAAGCACTGAATCTTTGTTCTTGTATTTAATTTCTATTGCTAAATACTGACTAATGGTGCCCCAATAATCCTTCTCATATTCTTTAAGTTTAGTCGCTGCCAAGCCCACAAGAAAAGATTCATCTACTAATTTAATTTCAAAGTTTTCATTAGAAACACTTTGCATATCATGATAGGCTCGAATTATATAATCTTCATTAGTATCTGTAACTCCAACAACATAACAACTTCTTAAATTCGTTTTGACACATGAGCTATTTAATATTTTAATAGTTTCAATTTCATCAGATAGCTCTAATAGATAATCAACATCTATTTCAGTAAAATCATCTACCCCAGGGAATTCATAACTAATATAATCAATATCTTCTTCGTCTTTTACAATTTCTTCTATATGTTCTTTAGAAAAAATTAAGTCCGATTTAAAATCAGTAAAATAGTCGCACCATTCAATTATAAACTCATTTAAGAAATTTAGTTTTTCGAGTTGTTCTTTATTTAGTTTCATATCTAAAAGAATTATGAATTGTTATTCCACAACCTCTATGACAATTAAAGGTTTAAATTTATGTGAATGTACAAATTTTCAATAAAATCATCAAACAAACCCCTACCCATTTACAAACATATTGGTAAACCTGCTCAAATCAAAACACAGTCAAAGGCTTACCAAAAAGTTTGTAATCCAACCCAATTTTGCTCAGCTAGCGCGCGTTTGTAACGCGTGCTTCATTGCCCAGCTGGCGCCGACATGCTTGTCTGCCCTGACTGCCGTCAGGCAGGCGACAGGTAGATTGTCGGGGTCCCGTTCGTTTAGTTCCGAATTCTAAGACTAAAACAAACAATTCGATTCTAAATTAATAATATTTTTTTATTAATTTTATGAAATGATTTTAAACGATGATTTTTCTTCATATATGTTTTATTTTATTTTTTGTATAATTATTGTCCGTCTATAAACAAGTTAGCAACAAGGCGGAATCCTGCTGATTAATTAAATATTTGAAAATGATTTATAAAGTTTGTAAACCAAGAACTGAACTTTTACCATATATTAATTGTTTTTGGGTATTAGAGATTAATAATTCTGACTCAAATAACATCCCTATAAAAACTATTCCTCATGGCTTAACCGAACTCATTACAATATATTCAGGAAGTGGTGTTATAAATAGTGTTAATAGCAATTTCAATATTAAACCTGATATTTATTTTAGAGGCCAAAGAACAAATTATACTATTTTCTGTGATTATGAAAAAATTGGAATTATAGCATGTGTGTTCACTCCAATAGGTGCCTCAAGTTTTTTCCCAATTCCAATTAATATTTTGCAAAACCTAACTGTAAACTTATGTGATATCATTGGTCATCGGGCTATTACGTGGTACGATAACTTAATGAATATAGAAGATATTGAAAGTAAAATTCATTTTATAGAAGAACAATTACTTCAGTTGATGAAAGAACGCCATTTTTTTTCAGACAAATCTATTATGGCAAGTATTATAGCGATCAATCAATCGCAAGGAAGAATATTTACAAAAGAATTGGCCAATAAAATTGGATTAAGTGAGAAACAGTTTGAAAGAAGATTTTCTTCTACCGTAGGTACTACGCCTAAAAAATATGCTCGTATAGTTCGTTTTAAAAGTATACTTCAATCCATAAATAATAATCCAACCGAAAGTCTAACCTCACTAACCTATAATTTTGGGTATAGCGATCAGGCTCATTTCATTAAAGAGTTTAAATGCTTTTCAGGAATAACACCCCAAAAATATAAAAAAAATAAACTCATACAATCACCATGTTTCTTTTCCAACCAAGATAGTATGAACTTATAAGATACCATTTCTTATTTTTTTATCAAATGTCGATTTTTTACAATTTTTGAAATTTTATTCATTGCAATTTTGTATCGTAAATAATTATTACTAAAAAATAACGATGGATTTAAATTTATTTTTCGAGCGAATGGCTGAATATAACAATACAATTTGGCCAACACAAATTATTACATATTGTATTGGCATATTCTTAACTATTTCTATAATATGTAATTGGAAATCTACCAGTACATATTTTGGTCTTATTTTATCATCACTCTGGATTTGGTGTGGAATTGTTGAATTTATGATTTTCTTTGGAAGTGTTAGCACACAATATTATTTCTGGGGAAGTTTATGGATTATTCAAGCCATTCTTTTTCTATTATTTAGTTTTAAACAAAACAAAATAAAAATCCTTTTTGACAATAATATTAATGGTTATTTGGGTATATCATTTATTGCTTATGCATTAATAATATATCCTTTACTTGGATATATTGCTGGACATGGATATCCCAGCGGACCTATTTTTGGAGTTGCACCCTGTCCTGTTTGTATTTTTACCTTTGGTGCTCTATTAATGATTAAAATAAAAATTCCATATTATTTACTAATTATTCCATTCATTTGGGGGCTTTTAGGTATTGCTGCAGTTTTAATATTAGGAGTTTATGCTGATGCAGGAGAAGTAGTTGCTGCTGTATTAGGAACAATCTTAATATTGAAAAGAAATAAGCAAACTAATAAAAATTCACTGCAATACATTTAATATGCAAGCATCAAATCCTAAGGGTATCATCGGATTTTTAATAGGTATGTTGATGAATTTCATTCATACAAAGTTTTACATGAGCTTTATTAATTCACTTTATTTGAAAAAAAATGCAAAAATACTTGATATAGGCTGTGGCGGTGGTAAACTTGTAAACAAACTTTCAAAATGTTCTTCATCATCAAAAATAATTGGCATAGATCAGTCTTTGGAAATGGTTAAACTTTCTAAAAAAGTAAATAGAACTGAAATTGAAGATCGAAAAGTTGAAATAATAAAGGCTGCTTTGCCTGTATTGTCTTTTGAAAATAATCATTTTGATTTTATTACAGCTTGCGAAACTATACAGTTTTGGCCTGAATTGGAAAAATCTATAGCAGAAGTAAAAAGAGTGTTGTCGTCAAAAGGAGTATTTATGATAATAAATAGATTTCCCTCACAAAAATCAAAGTGGTACAAATTAGTTCAAATAAAGAATGATAATCAATACTGTTCTTTATTAAAGCATGCAGGATTTAATGAAATAGATATTAAGCATAAAAATGGATGGATTATCATTAAAGCACAATAAAAAGAATTAAAAATAATTACTTAGTATATTAATGCCCAGTTGCTAACATGCAATCACCAGTAATTTGGGTTTTCTTGTCGGTTTGACAAAGTTTTATTATCTTCGGTTTTGAATTTTCGGTCTGACAGTTTTTGCGGGAAACTCCCAAACATACTGGTATTGCAGGATCGTTCAAATTCAATGCGGGGTTTTGTGGTTTGCTGACTAAGTTTTATCTTAGTAATGTTGTTCAACGGATCCCGATAGCTATCGGGATGAAACAGGGCGAAAAACCCGCGGACCGTTATAAAGAAGCCGCTAAAAATTCAATAATTCGAGCAATTCTTCTCTTTTGTTAAGTAAATATTTTGCTATTTTAGCTTTTAAATTTAGAGTTACAATTCCTTTAATATTTAATACAAATTAGTTTTCTTTATATGAAATAAATGATAGATAATGGATACGTTATTTTTTATCGGAGTTTTTTTAGCATTTTTTCTTCAATTTTTATTGCTTTCCAAAAAGCAAAAAACATTGTCTGATAAGATTCTTGCTATATGGATGTTTTTTATTGGATTCCATTTATTTAGCTATTGTATTTATTTTTTAGGATATTGGGACAAGTATCCACATCTTGTAGGGATTCATCATTGGGTTCCTCTGTTACATGGACCTTTATTATATTTATACACTGTTTTTTCGTTACGTACAAATCAACATTTTGGAAAGAAAGATTACTTACATTTTGTTCCATCTGTTTTTACTTTTCTGTACATGTTTAGATTTTACTTTTTCTATTCCGCAGATAGAAAAATAATGATTAATAATGGTGAAGTTGATGATTTTTCAATATTTATGACACTATCATTAGTTGCATTTCTGATATCAGGAATAACATATCCTATTTTATCCTATCGTTTGTTAGGAAAACATCGCCGTTTAATAGATGAAAACTTTTCTTATGATGAAAAAATTAATCTTAATTGGTTAAAATATTGTATTTGGGGAATTGGATTAATATTTTTAACCGTAACAATTATTTCTCTAATGAGAGAAGTTATAGGTGTTGAGTTTGGATTTAATGTAGATCTCATTTTTTATACACAAATTACTTTCTTTATTTTCTTTTTAGGATATTTTGGAATACGACATAAAGGGATTTTTGCCGATAATAAAGTACAGTCAAATAAAATTGTAGAGCCAAAGAAACAAGGAGAATATAAGAAGTCAGGTTTAAATCAAAATGTTGCTGCATCATCTCATCAAGCTCTTTTAAAAATAATGAATGAGCATAAAACCTTTCTTCAACCAAAACTTACTTTAGGAGCTCTGGCAGAATTGCTGGATATATCTGTTAACCACCTTTCTCAAATAATTAATCAGTACGAAAACATGAATTTTTACGATTTTGTAAATAAATATAGGGTCGAAGAGTTTATGCAAAAAGTTAACGATACAAAAAACAGGAATTATAGTATTCTTGCTATTGCTCTTGATTGTGGATTTAATTCTAAATCTTCTTTTAATCAGGTGTTTAAAAAAACTACAGGTAAAACACCATCCCAGTATATGACCGAGATTAAAGCTTAGACAGTTTAATTTCTATTCTGTAATTTTTCAAAAATATTTGATAGTCTACCTACTCATTTACATGCATGAATTATGTCTTTTAAAAACATAAATCAACAAAATCCATATTTTTTATACATTCTTTAGAAATTTAATAACATCCATAAGTACTGGGGATTAGACGTGTATTCTTGTAGGTTTGGACATACTATTTGTCCAATCGCATAGGCTTAGGCGATTGGTCCTTTCATCTGCTACATCTTTGTATAAAAATTCAAACTTATGAAATCAAAAAATAAGACAAATCGCTTAAAAGAAAACATCTTATTCTGGATAATAAGAATAGTTAGTATCATATTAATTATAGTGCTAATCTGGATAATGTTTATAAATAAATAAAATTATAAAATCATGAAAAAGAAGTTACAATTAATTTTTAGTCTAATACTGCTTTTTACAGCAACTATTAAAGCTCAAATACCTAATCAAACATTTAAAGGAAGGGTGCTTGATAATGCTTCGCAAATTTCTTTACCAGGAGCAACTATCATAATTCAAGGAACAGATCCAATAATTGGTGGGATTACAAATGCGGATGGCTATTTCCGTTTGGAGAATGTACCAGTTGGCAGATATAATTTAACAATAAGTTATGTTGGTTATCAGTCTGTTACTATTCCTGAAGTGATTGTAAATAGTGGTAAAGAGAAATTTATTACTGTTGAATTAGTTGAAAAAGTTAACAAGATAGATGAAGTAGTAATAAAAGCTCATGTAAGTAAGGATCAGCCTATAAATTCAATGGCTTCTTTAAGTGCACGATCATTTTCTGTAGAAGAAACCAGAAGATATGCAGGTGGATTGGATGATCCTGCTCGTTTAGCTTCTTCTTTTGCTGGAGTTACCACAACTCATCTGGGTGACAATTCTATTATTATTCGAGGTAATGCCCCGAAAGGTGTACTATGGCGACTCGAAGGTGTTGAAATTCCAAATCCAAGTCATTTTAGTGGTCAAAATGTACAAGGTGGTGGTTTTACTACAATCTTCAGCAGTCAGTTACTTACTAATTCTGATTTCTTTACAGGTGCCTTTCCTGCAGAATATGGTAATGCATTGGCTGGAGTATTTGATATGAAGTTAAGAACCGGAAATATGGATAAGCGTGAGTATACTTTTCAGATCGGATTGTTAGGGATTGATTTTGCGGCTGAAGGTCCTTTTGTAAAAGGAAAAAGAGCTACTTACTTATTTAATTATCGTTATTCAACTTATGCGTTATTGGCTGATTTATTCCCAGGTCAGGAAATGCCTAAATATCAAGATTTATCATTTAAGCTAAACTTTCCTACATCAAAAGCTGGAATATTTTCTTTGTGGGGTGTTGGTGGTTACGATAATATTAGTAAAACTGCTGTTAAAGATTCCCTAAATTGGGAGTTTAAAGAAGACAGAGAAGAACAAATATTAAAAATGTTTCCTGCAGCAACAGGTATAAGTCATAAATTTATAATTAACGATAAAACATATTTAAACTCATCTTTAGCAACTACGTTCTATCAGCAAAAATTTGACAGTAAATGGAATGGTGATGATTTGATTATTAGAGATAATGAGTTAATCAAGATTAAGAATCAGAAATATATTCTGTCATCATTTATTAATCACAAATTTAATGCACAACATACAAATAAAACAGGTATAAATTATTATCATATGCTTTTTGATGTAGTTGTAAGTCAGTCACCTGATTTTATTTTACCTATGCAAGAATTTGTAAATGAATCGGGTAATAGTGGATTAATACAAGCATTCTCACAATCAAGAATTAACATAAGTGATAACTTTACAGTAAATGCTGGAGTACATACACAATACTTTTTATTAAATAAAAACTATTCTGTTGAACCACGTTTATCATTAAAATATAATATTAATAATAAACACTCTGTTTCTGCAGGATATGGAAGACATAGTCAGCTGGAAGATATAAAAATATATCTATCGAAGCAAAATGGCCCGGAAGGTGTTACACAAGCAAATAAAGATCTTGACTTTTCAAAAGCTGATCACTTTATCCTTGCATACGATTATCATATAAATAATAATATGCGTTTAAAGATTGAACCATACTTCCAATTTTTATCGAATATTCCTGTAATACCTGATAGTTCATATTCTCTTATAAATTTCAAACAAGACTGGTTCTTTAACGATTCATTAATAAATAATGGAACAGGTAGCAATATTGGAATCGATTTTACGCTTGAACGTTTTTTGGATAATAATTATTACTGGATGATTACCGGTTCATTGTTTAAGTCGACTTATACTGGAGATGATGGAATAAAAAGAAACAGTGTTTATAATCGAAATTTTGTGGTAAACGCACTTTATGGTCGAGAGTTTTATATCGGAAAAAGAAAAGGCAAGAAGAATATATTAGGTGTAAATGCTAAAGTAACAATTTTAGGGGGAGAGTATCAAACTCCATATCTGGAAGATGCATCAAGAGAAATGCAAATGATACAATATGATTATTCGCTACCTTATGAGACTAAAGATCCGGTATCATATTACGTTGATTTAACGATTACTTATACCAAAAATACACCAAAATATACTGGAAC
>JAUVLS010000106.1 GCA_030600625.1 Bacteroidales bacterium | reverse complement strand
GATGGAATTACTTAAAGCACAAAATATTGAGAAGAAGTTTGTGAATCACCTGGCTTTGGATGATGTTAATATTAGCATACCTGAAAATAGCATTTATGGCTTGCTCGGGCCAAATGGAGCAGGAAAAACAACACTTATCAGAATCATAAACCGTATAACTGCTCCCGATAAAGGTGAGATTTTATTAAAAGGAAGACCTTTACAGCCAGAAGATGTAAATATTATTGGATATCTGCCAGAAGAACGTGGTTTATACAAAAAAATGAAAGTTGGGGAACAGGCTTTATATCTTGCCCGGTTAAAAGGATTGTCAAAACGAGATGCTCTTAAACGATTAAAATACTGGTTCGAAAAATTTGAAATGCAGGCTTGGTGGGACAAAAAAGTCGAAGAACTTTCTAAAGGAATGGCTCAAAAGGTTCAGTTTGTAACTACAATTGTACATGAGCCTCAACTTCTAATCTTTGATGAACCTTTTAGTGGGTTTGACCCTATTAATGCAAATATGCTAAAACAGGAGATTATTGAGCTGAAGAAAAAAGGAGCAACCATAATATTTTCTACTCATAACATGGCATCGGTTGAAGAATTGTGCGATCATATTACTTTAATAAATAAATCACGAAACATATTAGAAGGACATATTGATGATATTCGAAAAAAATACAAATCGAATATTTATGAAATCTCTTTTAATGGAGAAATAGAAAAACTTGAAAAATCATTGAATAAGTATTATGAAATAATTGATAAAACGAAGGTTAACGGACATAATGCGGTACGTATAAAATTACTACATCAAACAAATGAAAATGAATTGCTTTCATTAATTATTCCTGCTGTTGAAATTATCTCATTCAAAGAGGTTATTCCAAGCATGAACGATATTTTTATAAAAGTAGTAAACGAATACAAAAATTAATTGAATTGTTTGAAAATTTATACACCTATGAATAAAATAAAATTAATAATATCTCGGGAATATATAACAAGAGTAAAGAAGAAATCATTTATTGTAATGACAATTCTTGGCCCGATTCTTTTTGCTGCAATGATGATTGTTCCTGCATGGCTGGCATCAATGAAAGATACCGATATTAAAAATATTGCAGTAATAGATAGTTCAGGTATTTTTATAAATAAGATTGCCGATACAGATTATATTAAATTTGAATATTTAGAAAATAAAAAACTCGAAGAATTAAGAGCTAATTTTTCTGAGTTAGATTATTATGCAGTTTTACAAATACTTCCAAACATCACTTACGAACCAAGTGCTGTTCATTTATATTCAAAAAAACAACCAAGTTTTTCGGTAAAATCGCATATAGCAAATGCTATGGAAAAAGAGTTGAAAAATAAAGAACTGCGGTCTCATGGCATCGATGAAGAGGTGTTGAAATCCATTAAATCAGATGTTTCAATACGTACAATTCAGTGGACAGATGATGGCGAAGAAAAAGAAAGCTCAACTGAAATAGCTATGATTGTTGGTTATGCCAGTGGCTTTTTAATTTATTTCTTCATTTTCTTGTTTGGTGCCCAGGTAATGCGTGGAGTTATTGAAGAAAAAACCAGTAGAATAGTTGAAATTATTATTTCATCGGCAAGGCCATTTCAATTAATGATGGGAAAAATTGTTGGGATTGCACTGGTTGGTTTAACACAATTCTTGCTATGGATATTGCTTACTTTTATTATTATAACGGGAGTTAAAACAGTGTTTTTACCTGAATTAGAAACAAAAAATGCACAGGAAGTTGTAGTTCAGGATTTATTAGAACAACAAAACATACCTCAAGTTGAAACAATCGAACCACAAAACATGGACAAGTTTACAAGTATACTTAATTCCGCTAAATCAATAGATTTCGGTTTAATATTTGGCTCGTTTATCTTTTTCTTTTTAGGTGGATATTTATTGTATGGATCTTTATTTGCAGCCATAGGCTCTGCTGTTGATAATGAGACTGATACGCAACAATTTATGCTTCCGATTACAATACCTTTAATTCTCGGTATTTTTGTAATGATGAATGTCGTACAAAATCCCGAAAGCTCTTTAGCATTCTGGTTTTCAATAATACCATTTACTTCTCCAATTGTAATGATGGTTCGGATTCCTTTTGGCGTTCCATATTGGGAACTTGCACTATCAATGGGATTATTGGTATTAACATTTATTGGTTCTACATGGTTTGCAGGTAAAATTTATCGTACAGGAATTCTTATGTATGGTAAAAAAGTAAATTATAAAGAACTGTGGAAATGGTTACGATATAAGTCTTAAACCATTATAGTGCGCATACATACTGTAAGAAGGGATTACACAACTGACACACAATACCAGTTGTAATTGAAACTTGAAATTTGGGAATGGCTTAATTACCTTGGTCTGGTCGGCAGGTTAATCAAATTTCTAATTTCTAATTTCAAGTTTTAGAATTTTTAATTTGTAATTTTGAGATTATTTGTAATTTGTATTTTGTTTATTGGAAATTAAATAATTCCATTTTATGAGAATCGCAATTATAGACATGGGTACTAATACTTTCAATTTACTTATTGTCGAAACTTATGATAATAATCAATATAAAATCATTTTTAAGGATAAAGCCGGTGTGAAGCTGGGCAAAGATGGTATTAACAATAAATTAATTACCCCCGAAGCATTTGAACGTGGAATAAACGCGATTTCACAACATATGGAAAGTATAACACGATTTAATGCTAAAAAGATTATTACTACTGCCACATCCGGAGTTAGAAGTACAGAAAACGGTAAAGAATTTGTCGATTCCATTGAAAATAAATTTGGAATTCAAGTACAAATAATATCCGGCGATGAAGAAGCAGAATTAATTTATCGTGGTGTAAAACAAGTAGTAAAATTCAATAATGAGAATGTACTAATTCTTGATATTGGCGGTGGAAGCAACGAGTTTATAATAGCTAATAGTACAGGTATTATCTGGAAAAAAAGTTTTAAATTAGGAATGGCCAGACTGCTTGACATGTTTAAACCATCAGACCCGATTACTTTAGACCAGACAAAGAAAGTTGAGCAGTACATTGACTCTGAACTTGAACCCTTATACGAAGCTTTTAAAAAATACCAGGCTAAAAAATTAATTGGTTGCTCAGGTACTTTCGATTCATTTCGGGCAATAATAATAGCAAAAAACGGTGGAATTCCGGAAGAAGTAAAAAAGAGCAAGTCCTATCCTATTAATTTGGAGGATTATGCTATATTGCACGAAGATCTTTTAAAATCAACACTTGAAGAACGCAAAAAAATGGAAGGACTGGAATTGGTTCGGATCGAAATGATTGTTCTGGCAAGTATTTTTGTTAATTTTATCATCAGAAAATTTAAAATTAATTCATTAACACAATCGGCTTTCGCTATTAAAGAAGGCATGGTCGATAAAATATTAAACAATTAAAAATTAAATATATGGCCAAGATTTTAGTTATCGACGACGAAAAAAGCATAAGAGATACTCTAAAGGAAATACTGGAATACGAAGATCATCAGGTTGATATTGCAGCAGATGGAGAAGAAGGATTGGAACAATTTAAAAACAATAAGTACGATATTGTTTTATTAGATATTAAAATGCCCAAAAAAGATGGTATTGAAGTTCTGGAAGATATTTTTGGAGTTGCTACCGATGTTCCGGTTATAATGATTTCCGGTCATGGTAATATTGATACCGCAGTCGAATCCATAAAAAAGGGAGCATACGATTTTATCGAAAAACCACTTGATTTAAATCGCTTGTTAGTTACCATACGTAATGCAATGGACAGATCTTCATTAATTAAAGAAACCAAAACATTAAAACGTAAAGTAACAAAAACTTACGACATTGTTGGTGAGTCGAAACCTGTTCAACAGGTAAAAGATATGATAGAGAAAGTTGCACCAACCAACGCGCGGGTTTTAATTACAGGGCCAAACGGATCAGGTAAAGAATTAGTAGCACGCTGGTTGCACGAAAAGAGTGACCGTGCTGAATTCCCTTTTGTTGAAGTAAATTGTGCTGCAATACCTTCAGAATTAATTGAAAGTGAACTTTTTGGTCATGAAAAAGGAGCTTTTACTTCAGCACATAAGCAACGAAAAGGTAAATTTGAACAAGCACATACAGGCACCATATTTCTTGATGAGATTGGGGACATGAGTCTTAATGCCCAAGCAAAAGTTTTAAAAGCACTCGAAGAAAAGAAGGTCACAAGAGTTGGCAGCGATAAAGACATTCATGTTGATGTGCGTATAATTGCAGCAACAAACAAAAATCTTAAAGAAGAAATTAAAAATCACCATTTCCGCGAAGATCTTTATCATAGGTTAAGTGTCATACTTATTTCTGTTCCCGGATTAGATGAAAGAAAAGATGATATACCATTATTAGCAAATCATTTTAATGAATTAATATGTGCTGACTATGGTGTACCTAAAAAGGAAATTAACGATGATGCCATTGAAGAATTAAAAAAAATTAACTGGACAGGAAATATTCGTGAGTTTAGAAACGTACTGGAACGACTAATCATTTTATGTGAAAAAGAAATTACAGGTAAAGATGTAATTGCATATGCTCAACCGATTTCAAAATAATGATTAAAATAAAAACGCCGCTAATTCGCTAATAATAACAATAGATCATAGCTACATAATTCAATTATTTATGAATAACTTAATTTACAAACAAGAAAGTTACGATATCATTGGAAAATGTTTTGAAGTTCATAACAATCTTGGGGCAGGATTTTTAGAAATTGTTTATAAAGATGCTCTCGAATATGAATTCAAAAAAGAAGGAATTCCTTATGAAAGAGAAAAAGAATATATTGTAAACTATAAAGAAAAAATATTGCCTCATAAATTTTATGCAGATTTTGTAGTTTTTGATAAAATTATACTTGAAATAAAAGCAACCTCAGGAATAGTAGATAAATTTATTGCTCAATCATTAAATTATCTGAAAGTTTCGAATAATAAACTAGCACTAATTGTA
The DNA here is from genome assembly GCA_030600625.1 of Bacteroidales bacterium. The sequence continues at coordinate 750 of JAUVLS010000106.1, read as the reverse complement.
AATTTTGGACAACTTCAATTAAATTATAAAAGAATAGTATTTGAGAAAAATAAAAAATAATTCGCGTATTCGCGACATAAATTCTAAAAATAGATATGTACTAATAAATAAAAATTCGTAATTATAAATATGAGAATAGAAAAAGATTTTTTAGGAGAAAAGCAAATCAATAAAGATGCTTTGTATGGAATACATTCATTAAGAGCAAAAGAAAATTTCCCTGACAATACTCCTTTTCATATTGAATGGTATAAAGCAATCGGATTAACAAAACTGGCTTGTTACCTTACTTACAATAGTTTTAAAAAAGCTGTTCTGGAAAAACATCCTGATAATGATCTCCCAATTAATCTTTTTGATAAATCAATTATTACTGCTTTAATTGAATCGGCCGAAGAAGTTGCAGAAGGTAAATATTTTAATCATTTTATTGTTCCTGCGATTCAGGGTGGCGCAGGCACAAGTATTAACATGAATGTTAATGAAATAATTACAAATGAATCACTTTTAAAACTCGATCACCAACCAGGTGAATATAAAATAATTGATTCGATTGAACATGCTAATATTTATCAATCGACTAATGATGTAATTCCAACATCATTAAAAGTAGCAGCCATAAAACTATTAGTTGAGCTTGAAGAAAAAATAAACGATTTACGATTTGATATTGAAGCAATCGAAAATAAAAGTCGTAACAAATTACGAATTGCTTACACTCAAATGCAGGAAGCTGTTCCATCATCGTAT
>JAUVLS010000259.1 GCA_030600625.1 Bacteroidales bacterium | reverse complement strand
AATCGAAGGTGAGGCATGTACCCATCCTTCGGTTTTATATTTGCTTATAAGATTACCGTTTTTAGTAAAAAAATAAATATTCTTATCGTGCGAACCCACTATTACATTATCGTTCCAGGTTGCAATGGGCGAAGAAAAAATAGCCTTTTCTGTTTTAAAAGTATTAATTAACTGAATGTATTTATTTAATAAAATAGGTTCGCCCGAAAAGGAGCTGATAGTATTTAAAAAAACAATAAAAACAATAGAAAAAAATCTTAAAAAAGATTGTAAGTTTCTTTTAATCATGCAATTAGTCTGTGTAAGTATTGATCCCCGATAATATTTTTAATAGAATAAACATACTTAATTTAATTTAAAATTGGAAATATTAATTTTAAATAAATGATAAAACTTATTAAACATACGCAACCCAATTACTCAGTTTACCGTCTATAATTCGTATAGATTAAGGATTAAAGGAACTATTAGAAGAACTATTAGAAGAACTATGAGAAGAATTTTGAAACTATCTGTAATAATTTTTTCCATTCTGTTATTTTTTTCTTGTGAAGAAGTTGAAGATGTATCATTAACGTACAATTCTGATATTATTTCTATTGAATACGGAACATCATTTGGGGAATGTCTTGGATATTGTATAAGAAGTATTGAAATAACAGGTACGAATGTTGAATTTGAGGCTTCCGGTTGGACTATAACTGATGAACTTCCTGATATAAATATTTCAGGAGATATTTCTATTGAAGATTGGAAAAACCTTGTTAATAACATTGATTTTGTTGTGTTTCGAAATTTAGAAGAGGTTATTGGCTGTCCGGATTGTACTGATGGTGGAGTTGAGTGGATTGAAATTACTACAAGCGAACTTTCTCATAAAGTTATTTTTGAATACAATAACGAACCTGAAAAAGTGCAAAATTATATTGATGATCTTCGCAATTTAATGGAACAATACGAAGAGAGAATTAATTAGAATAATTGATATATCAAGAACAAAAGCATAGTCCTTTTAAAGATTATGCTTTTTTTATTTCATAAAAAAGCTTTTGTAGTCAGGCAAATTTTATTAATTTCAATGGCTATAATTATTAAACCTTAAAAATGAGAAATTTCCTTTTATTAGTCTTAGTATCAACTACCTTTCTAAATTTAACATTTTCACAAAAACTTAAAAAAGTTAAGAATATTGATAACAGGGCCCGAACTTTTGAATCTTATTATGTATTAAAGGACAGCTCTGAAATGCGGTATGGCGAATATGTTTACAAGTATAAAGGTAATATTCAGGTTCAGGGACAATTTGAAAATAATTATGCCACAGGTGAATGGATATATACTCCCGGAGATAATTTAAAAATTATTGGAAATTTTGTTGAAAATGAAAAACAAGGTGTGTGGAAATATTATAGCGGGGATAAATTGATTTCAGTTTTAAATTACGAAAAAGGCAGGTCTGAAGGTAAATCCACAGGTTATTATGAGAAGGGGCAAATTGCTTGTGAGGTTTTGTATGCTGATAATAAAATTGTTGGAGAGCGAAAATCATATTACGAGAATGGACAAATTAAAGAGATTTCAAATTATAAAAACGGGAAACTTGATGGTGTAGTTGAAAAATTTGACGAGAATGGAAAACTTCTATACAAAATCATTTATAAAGAAAAGACTCCTTACGATCTTGAAATTGTAATTGATGATGAGAACTTATTTTTTGGAGGTGATTTAAAGGATGGTAACGGACAATTTATAAACTATTCAAAAAATTATGAAACAGGTAAGAAGTTTGTAAAGTTGATAAGGACTTTTAAAGACGGTAAATTATACGGACAGGTTATAGGGTACGATCATAAAGGAGAATTATTTTATCGGGGACAATATATGAATGGTTTTATGGTTGGTATGTGGAATTTTAATTTGAATAACAAGAAAAAAAGGTATGATAAAGCATATAATTATGCCGATAGCCTTGTAACTGATACTACGAAATGGTTTTTAAACTTTCATGATAATATATCCGAAGTAGGTGTTAAAATGCCTAAGTTTGATAATATAGATACCGACCATTTTAGATTGCATATACAGAGTTCTTTAATATATCCGTTTGATGCTCAGAAATTGGGCATTTCAGGAAGGGTGTTTGTGCAGTTCAAAGTAAACAAAGTTGGTTTGGTATATGATGTTAAACTTGTTAAAAAAATTGATAAATTACTCGATGAAGAAGCACTGCGGGTTATAAAATCATCGCCCCTCTGGATTCCGGGCTTTAATGATCAGCTTCCGGTTGATATTTTATTTACATTTCCAATCGTATTTCAACTAAGATGATGAAGCTTCATACAGAAGAATAGCTTGTCCTGATTTGGCGGGAATTATATAATGAAATTCGAAATTAAAAAGTAATGACTTAATGACAATAAATGACGTGAGCGAAGCGAACAAATGATTATCAATTACCACCAATAATATAAATGGCTAAATTGCAGCCGAATATAGAAATGCAAACAATGAAAAACATATTATTTAAACCGATAGGACTTATCAAGACCCCGTTTAAAACCAGGGAAGGAATGCCTATTCAGCCAACAGGAGCAAAAGGAATAAAAGGAGAAGTTGAAATTTATCCGGAGTTTGCCGATGGTTTAAAAGATTTAGACGGATTCTCGCATGTTATTTTAATTTATCATTTTCATTTATCGGATGGATTTAAATTACAGGTAAAACCGTTTATGGATGACAAAATCCACGGTGTCTTTTCTACCCGAGCGCCAAAAAGGCCAAATTCAATTGGTTTTTCTGTAGTGAAACTTAATAAAATGGCAGATAGCATTTTGTACATCGAAAATATTGATGTGATTGATGGAACACCATTACTGGATATTAAACCTTTTATTCCTGATGTTGATAGCCCTTGTGTAGAGAAATTAGGTTGGTTAGAAGGGAAATCAGGTAAAATGTGTAATAAACAATCAGATAAACGATTTGATAAATAATGAAAAACAAACTAATAATCTGGGACTGGAACGGAACATTGCTAAACGATGTGGAAGCTTGTGTTAATTCAGTCAATACAATGCTGGAAGAGAGACAAATGAAATTGTTAAATGAAACTTCATATAAGAATGTTTTTACTTTCCCGGTTCAGGACTATTATAAAACTATAGGTTTTGATTTTAAAGAAGAATCATTCGAAAAATTGGCAGTTGAATATATTGATTT
>JAUVLS010000130.1 GCA_030600625.1 Bacteroidales bacterium | reverse complement strand
TGTTGGTAGCATAATGAAAAACTCTAAAATGATGATGCCAAGTGTTTTTAGGGCACATATTACAACTCCTGCTTACTATTTAGGATTTATTCCCGGATTGTTTTCTGTTGTATTAGGAACCATGCTTTCAGGAATTGGAATTTATAAACGTAAAACAGCACAATTGTTTAAAGAATTAGAAACTTAAAATAATCAGATCATTGCGAGGACAAAGGACGAAGCAATCCTTTTCTTAATAAACAGATTGCCTCGCTCGTTTCTCGCTCGCAATGATGAATAAAAAGAAAAAAATAAAATCATGAAACGACTTATTATATTAGCATTTCTAATCCCAGCTTTAGTTTGGTCTCAAAATCCAACAGGTAAAGAAATACTTAAAAAGATTGACAAAAACATGGCTTCAAAAAGTGCAATCTCTACATCAAAAATGATAATTCATGGAGCAAGACAAATACGTACTATTGAAGCAAAAAGCTGGGGAATTGGTGATGAAAAATCATTTACTGAATATCTAGCTCCGGCTCGTGAAAAGGGTACTAAAATGCTCAAGCTTGAAGATGAATTGTGGATTTATTCTCCAGGTTCAGACAGAATTATTAAAATTTCCGGGCATATGCTCAAACAATCATTAATGGGTTCAGATCTTTCCTACGAAGATATGATGGATAATGTTAAATTGCTTGAAGATTATGATGCAGGAGTAATTGGTTCTGAGCTTATAGATGAAAGAGATTGCTGGATAGTAGAATTACAAGCAAAAACAGCTGAAGTAAATTATCAAATTCGGAAAATTTGGGTTGATAAAGTTCGTTATATTCCACTAAAAGAAGAATTATATGCAAAAAGCGGAAAACTCTTAAAAAAGACAGAATTATTTAATATTGTAAAGATTGAAAATCGTTGGTATCCTAAGAAAATTGTTTTTAAAGATATGCTTAAGAAGGGTGATGGTACTGAATTTATTATTGATGAAATAGAATTTGATAAAGAAATTGATGCGTATATTTTTACAAAAGCATCTCTAAAATAAAGTGCTGTAAAAGAGTACCAATTCGGTGCTCTTTTTTAGTAACCAGATTTTCTCCCTTTATGTTCTCTAAGCATTTTAAATCGTGTGTAACCCATATTGTAATATTTGTCAATATCAAAATCTATAAGTCCATGCAATTTACGGGGTTTGACTTTATGCATACACCATTTTCTTCGAATAAAGAATGAGTAGTAATAATATATGAGTCTTATAATTATGTTTGTACTTCCCAGTATTTTATTCCTTTTGGATATATAATCGTAGCATATTCTGTTAGGGCAGGTTAATGCACAACCGGCATTGCCAAATAAAGTTATTCTTTCTTTTTGTTCAATACTGTTTAATAATTCAGTATTGTAATTCACATTCATTGGAAGTACTATAGTATCATATAATTCAAACGCCTTGTTAACTTTTTCAAGCGAATCAATTTCCTTTAAAATACTTGCTTCGATCTTATATAATGGGAAATCTTTTTTTATCCATTTAACAAAATCATCATTTGTAATTATAAGAGAATTGCCTTCTTTATGGTATTTCTCAAGTAAAGGTTTGTATTTTTGATACTCCTTTTGTGAAACATAATGGTTTGTAAAAGGAATTCTTAAACCGATATTATTTTCCTGCAAAAATTTATAATCCTTATCAGAAATTTGCCTGCTAAAAAAAGGTCGGCCACTATATAACGATGTACGTTCAACAAACCCAAAAATACTATCTATCTTATTTAAAGGAATATTGGGAAAATATTTATTAAAATAGTTTTTTACAGTTTGTCTGTGTCTTTTCCCCCGTGCAGAAATGGTATATACTGTATTATCCATTGTAATTCAAATCTGTTTTTTACAAATATTGGAATAATATTTAAGGTTTTATTTTTTTAATTGATAAAATATTCCTCGTTCCTGTCGGTAGGTTTCGATTTTATTTTCAGAGTCAAGCACATCGAGATATTTATTAATTTCGTTTACGTGAAGACCTAATATTTTTTCAAGATCTTCCAAAGTACATGGACGGCGCGAAATTGTTTCCATAATAGCATTTTCGGTATCTTTCCGAAACGATTTGTTGTCTTTTCTAATTGCGGACGAAGCAATTATTTCAACATTATTCATGCTCCATAAATCAATAATATTCTGTAATTCAATTCTACTGGCAGCTCTGATTTTATCAATAACACCTGGTCGGTCGAGCGTATTTAACTGAACTTTTTTAGGTTTGATTTTTAAAATAGCTTCTTTTAATAAGTTCAGATTTTCTAAATCATCATTAAATCCTGGTAAAATCATTATTTCCAGCCAGATTGTACCTTTAAATTCTTTACTGAAATCAGTTAATCCCTGAATGTAATCTTCGATATTCAAATTCTTAGATGGGCGATCGATTTTTTTGAAAGCACTACTTGTTGCAGCATCAAGTGATGGTAAAATAATATCGGCCTGTAATAACTCTTGTCTTACTTCGGGTTTACTTAACAAACTACCATTTGTTAGTACGGCCACGGGTATTTCGGAATAATTAGTTTTTAAATAATCTATTATCTTGCCAATATGAATATTTAATGTAGGTTCTCCTGCACCTGAAAAAGTAATATAATCAGGATTGTCATTATTTTTAAAAAAGTCAGTTAGTTCATTGATTATTTCGTTATAAGAAACATATTCTTTTCTTCCTGTTGTTAAATTATTTGTTGCACCACATTCGCAATAAATGCAGTTCAAGGAACAAACTTTATGAGGTACTAAGTCAACTCCTAATGACATACCGAGTCTTCGCGATGGTACTGGGCCAAATAAATGCTTATACATTTTAAATTTTAATTATTATTTTTAGCAAAATTAATCAAACAGAATAATTTTAACGGTAAATTTAAAAATATAATTCAGGAAGTTATTTTTTAAATCAAATTAAGATGATATCCGACATGAGTAATGATAATTCATATAAAGAAATTGCCGTTAGTGTATTTAAGGCAATGAATACAAGTAACTTTTCTGAGTTTGAAAAAAATGCTGCCGACGATTTAAGCTTTGATTTTCCCGGAGTTGATACTATTGAAGGTGCTAAAAGAGTTATCCTTTTTCTAACAGTATTGTTAAGAAAGTACAATAACCTAACTTTTACAGTTTCTGATGTTATTGTAGAAAATCAGAAAGCATGCGTTGTATGGACAAACAAGGGTGAAGAGAAGAATGGAAAACCATATAAAAATAGTGGAATAACTTTATTTCATTTTACTGATGATAAGGTATCTTTAATTAGTGATTATTTTAAAGATACTTCTTTTATAAATTCCAAATAAACTCGAATGAAAAAAGTATTGGTCTTAGACGGAAGTACCAGAAAACTGGGAAACACATCTGTTTTGTTGCAACATTTTATTGATGGAGCAAAGAATAATACTGGAAATATTGAACAAGTTCAGGCAAAGGATATTGATATTAAGTATTGTAATGGTTGTTTGCGTTGTAATTTAATTAAATGTTGTTCTATAAGAGAAGATGATTGGGAAGATTTAAGTCAAAAAATTGATGAAGCAGATGTTTTGGTCTTTGCATCACCAATATATTTTCATTATGTAAGCGCTCCGCTTAAAAATATTATCGACAGGTTCAGGTCATTTGTACACGTTCAGATTACAGAGACCGGTTTAATTCATACTCCTTTTAAGGAATGGAATAAAGATTTTGTATTATTACTTTCAATGGGGTCTTCCGATGATAAAGATGCCCAGCCTGTAATTGATTTGTTTGAATATATGAAAGAGGTATTAGGCGATAAAAACAGGTTGCATGTGATTAAAGCAACTCGTTTAGCTGTAATAAAACAAGTGCAAAAAACTGAAGAGGAGCTTAAGGAATTATATCCTAAACTTAAATTGGATGAAAGTCTGGCAGAAGCAGATTTTATAAAAAATAAAGAGATATTGAAAGAATGTTTTGATTTGGGAAAGAATCTAACAAAGTAAATTTTAATAATTCAACAGTTCTAAATAAGGATCTCCTTTTATCCCAAGTAATTTTGCAAAAGCAGGTTCTGTTTTATATCCTTGGGTTTTTAATGTTATTATTTGTTTTCGAAATGATTCTCCTTTTTCCTGTAAAATTTTATATTCAATCAACATGTGTAGATATGCTTCTTGTTGGTTAATAGGGCGGTCTTGTCCAAATATTTCTATTGTAAAATTTTTAGATGTAAATCGAACAATAATTGTTTTATAATTTCTGATTATCTTTTCGTGGATTTCAAAATTATTTTGTTTATCAAAACTTTTAATGAGAAAATTTTTGAATTCGTTCAAATCTTTACAAAAGCATATTATATCTAAATCACTATTATCAATATCAATTTCAATTGGAATAGTTCCTGTTAAAACAGGGGTAAAGGGTTTTAATATTTCAAAGATTTTTAAATCAGTTAAAGTAATGTAGGCTTTTTTTTGCTTTGTATTACCTTCGTTTAAATATGAAATATCTTTAAAATTTATCATATAGCAATAATAAACTTATATTCCATTAATAAATAATTTGAAAAAATCATTTAATATTCTGAATGGATTTAAGGTTGTCTTCAAATTTCTGTGAATGATAACTAAGATCAAATTCCGGATTTTCTACAATTGCTCCAATTGTATAATCAAAATAACCTTTAATAAATTGTTTTGGAAAGATGTAAATCTCATCCCCATTTTCATCAGTGTACGGAGGAGTTTCAGTTAAAATTTGTTCAACTGCTGTATTTTTTGCTTTATGTTTACTTAATTCGTCAGAATAGTGATTGTAAGTATTTTTTGAAATACAAATTGCAATAACATAATGCCCATATTGTTTATGTTCATGATGCCTGTGTATAAGATATAATTCATCATTATAAATATATTCAGCTGTTTTGTAAAAAGAGTTAACAAATTTAAATCCTTCTTTAAGTATTGTATTTGCAACCTTTTCTGATGCTGTATAATGTAAAAAAAGTTTTATATTTTCATCATTCTCAAAAAGAAAATTTCTGATTTTTTTATCAAGTAATTTATCTTTAGTTACAGCTCTGGAAAATTCAGGATTTTTTAAGTTTTCCAGAAATCGTATAATATCCTTTTTGTCTAATTTACTGTCTGGTCTTTCAACTTTATCATAAAATGATTTGAGCAAACTGTTTTTTTTAGCAAGTTGTATATGTAAATAAAAAAT
>JAUVLS010000179.1 GCA_030600625.1 Bacteroidales bacterium | reverse complement strand
TATGACCAGAAAAACGATTTGCTATTTTATATCATGGATAGTGAAAAAATTAATAAAAATAACGAACATGAGCTCGAATTATTTGTTATTGATAATAATGATAATATTTCAACTTATTATACAACATTTTACTGGTAGAAATTAAGACTATGAAAAAAATATTATTCTGGACATTAGCAGTTATAATAACATTAGCATCGGCTTATTACCAAAGAAAAACAGGACCTACATATCCTAAAAATACAGAAATACATTTTGTTGAGAATTCAATTAAATTTGATTTACCAAGAAGCGGGGATTCCAATGAAGATCATATGGTTAAACTTCCTGTAAATAAGGCTTTTAATTCAGTAAAATTGTATTATAGACATTTTCCTGTTAATGAATCTTTTTCAGTAGTTACTTTTAAACAACAAGATAATAAACTAATTGCTTATTTACCCAAACAAGCTCCTGCTGGCAAGTTGGAATATTTCTTATCGTTTACAAATTCAGAATCTGAAGAAAAAATTGAAACAGAGCATGTGGTTATTCGATTTAAAGGAAGTGTACCTGCGTGGGCTTTAATTCCACATATCATATTCATGTTTGTTGCCATGTTGTTATCAAACCTTGCAGGGTTATTTGCTTTAGGAAAAATTGAGAAACATGTATTTTATGGTAAATTAACTTTATTATTACTTTTATTTGGAGGTATGATTTTTGGACCTATTGTTCAATATTATGCTTTCGGACAAGCATGGACAGGAATTCCTTTTGGTTGGGATTTAACCGATAATAAAACTTTAATCGCAGTTATCTTTTGGTTGGTAGCTGTTTTAGGAAATCGAAAATCTCCTAAGTATAGATACACTTTAATTGCATCAATTGTACTTTTTCTTATTTATATTATTCCTCACAGTTTATTCGGATCAGAATTAGACTATTCAAGCGGGGAAGTTGTAACAGGATTTATTCAGCTATTATTTTAAAATAAGAAAGCAGGACTTAAAAGTCCTGCTTAAATTTCTTTTAAACTAAATAACCTACTCTTCAGGAGCTTCTTCAGTTTCTTCTACTTCTTCTACTTCTGCTTCTTCAGCAACAGCTTCTTCAGCTTCTTCAACAACAGCTTCTTCAACTGCTTCGTCTACTTCTTCAACTGCTTCTATCGCTGCTTCTTCAACTTTTTCTTTTACATTACCGCAAGAATAAAAAGCAGTAAAACTAACAAGTGCTAAGGCTACTAGTAATAATTGTAATTTTTTCATGTTGTAAATTGATTTAAATTATAATTTAGGATTCCTAGCAAAAATAGCAAAATATTTATAAAATCAATAAGTTAAGACGGTTTTTATTGATTATTTTTTTGTTAACCAAATCAATTATTAATAACCTATCTGTACATCAAATCCAGCTCTGAACCACCTTCCAGGCATTTTTACATTACCAATATCAGTATAATTTTCATTTAAAATATTACTTGCTTCTGCATAAATTGTTAGAAGTTTATAATTCCATGACAGTTTTGCATCAAATAACCAAAATGGATTAAAATCTTGTTCACCGACATAATCGTTAATATTAAAATCATATTTCAAATAACTTCCCGCTCGATCCTGATATTTTAAATTCCAGGATAAATTCAGTTGATTTAATATTTTATGATTAACAGAAATAATCAAATTATGCCTTAAATAATTTAATGAATACTTGGTATCATACTCACCTGAACTCGATTGTTGATCTAAATAATTGTAGTTAATATTTATAAAATCGATTAAGAACTTATTAATCTGCAGCGAATTAGAAATAGTAAATCCTTGTGTTTTAACATCAGTTAAATTTTGTGTTTCCCATTTAGCATCCGGATCAGCATTTATTGGTTTAACCCATGCTATTAAATTTTTTGAATCACGATAGTAAAAACTCAAATTTGATTTAACAAAACTATTATTGAATTTTAACCCAGCTTCATAACTCCATGCCTCCTCTGGTTTTAAATTAGGATTTCCTATATTACTTGGACCGGAATAAAACAAATCTGTAAATGTTGGTAAACGAAGAGATTTATTGAATGTTAAATATGTTTTAATATTCTTTTGGAAACTATAACTAAGGTCAACTCCGGGATATATATTAAATTCAAAATCATTTTCAGAGACCCAACTAGCTAACAAACCGGAAGAAAATGAGAACTTTCCCACTGCAAAAGAATGTTCCAAAAAATAATTTGAAACTGTTCTCGAATATTTATGTGTATAAAATCCATCCTGTTCTCCAATTGCCCTAATCGTATCATCCATTGGCTCACCTAAAACATTACTCCAAATATTTTCTGAACGCAATTCTGCTCCAAACGATGTTATTCCATATTTTGTACTTATACGCGAATCTAACTTAATTCCATAAACATCAGTTAAATGATAATTATGTCCTGTGTACCAGGCTGCCGGCTCATATCTAAATAACTCAAATCTATCCTGGTGTCGACGAAAATATACAACCGGAATTAATTTAATCTTCTTTCCTGTTTCAAATTTAAGACTTGTAAAAGTTGTTTTTGTTTGTTCGTATTGATCAGGATAAGCAGGAGTATAAAAACTATTTGCTCCAAATTCTTTATTCGTGTATCCTATCTGAAAATCGATCTTTCCTATTTCTGATTTATAGCGCGAGTTATAAAATAAATTATATTGATTATAATCGGTATTTTTAATGTACCCATTACTCTGTGATTTCGATACTGATATAAAATGTTTGGTATTTTTAATTTTATAAGAACTTACCAGCCTCCCTGAAAATAACCCAAAATCACCAGCTGTAAATCCAGCCCTTGTATAATTTTTGTCGGATTGATTGGTAATTATATTTATTGCACCACTAAATGCATTGGGACCAAAAACCCGGGATCCGGGACCTTCAAGTATTTCTATACGTTCAACTGAAAATAAATCGATTGGAAGGTTTAAACTATGATGTCCTGTTTGCGGATCGGTAATATTAACACCATTGAGAAGAATTAAGTTTTGATCGAATGAACCACCTCTTATACTAATATCGGATTGTATCCCATTTGTACCACGTTGCCTGATATCTATTCCTGAAAAATTCTCAAGCAACTCGTTTATACTTGAAACAGGCATTAGCTCTATTTCACTTTTATCTATCGCAGTCACAAACCTGGAAAGCTGTGAATAAATAACCGGAGCCCGTTGTGCACTTACAATAACTTCTTCGAGATCAAGATTTTTTGTAACTGTTGTATCTGTTTGACTTAATACCTGCACAGGAAGTAATACAATGGAATAAGCTACACTCAATCTTGTAATTTTTACAATTTTATTTAAAGTATTAAATACTGCATAAGCTTTTCTGTTCCATCTTTTAAAGATTATAATTGATTCTTTTAAACTTATTTTTAATTGATTTTTCATTTTAAATTGATTTAAATTAATAAGCCTGCAAATTTATATAAAATGACTATGATTTTTAATGTAAATTGGTTCTATGTCGTTTCAGGTAGATAAAGAAATAAAAAAGCCACAGATTCACAGATAAACTCATGAACCTTTAGCCCAGCAAAGCCAAATATTCATCGTACTTTGAAAAAGAGACTATTGAAAATAGTTTATAAAGATGCTATTGAATATGAATTTAATACGAAAAATATTCTTTCGGTTTAATTGTAAACTTTGGCGAAAACTCACTAATTACAAAAAGACTAACTTTATAATCTGTGAATCTGTGGCAAATTTGATTACCCACTATATTTAACATAGAATCTATAAATTATTTGCATCATGCAGCGTCAACTTTTTTTTACCGTCATTAAAACGGAAATATGAATAAACAGGAAAGCATTTATAAGAATATACACCAGAATATTATAGAACGGTGTAAATCGGGGGAGCAAAAAGCACAGTTTCAATTGTATAAGCTGTATTACAAGGCAATGTTCAATACCTGCTTGCGCATTGTAAATGACAGTTTTGAGGCTGAAGATATAATGCAGGAGTCGTTCTTAAAAGCATTTGAAAAAATTACTTTTTATAAAGGTGAAGTAAGTTTTGGTGCATGGTTAAAAAAAATTGTGATTAATCATTCACTTGACGAACTAAGGAAACGGAAATTAGATACAAACTCTATTGAAGAATCTGTTTATGAAATAAAAGATGAGAAAGATTT
>JAUVLS010000226.1 GCA_030600625.1 Bacteroidales bacterium | reverse complement strand
TTTAGCAGCCTTGATTTCATTTTTAACCAGAATGTTTTCCGCAACTAATTCCTGATTCATTGTATTTAATGAATCAATTTGTCGAACATAGCTTTTTGCCACTGCGCGCAAAGTACCAAGTTCGTTTTGCATTTGTTTGATTTTTGAATAGTTTATTGCTTTTACTGTTTTTATTTCTGCTAATAAATCATCTATTTTTTCTTTTTCAATTATTAATTGAGTATTTATAGAATCATTATCAGTCATTAAATCATCATAGCCTGCACGTAATTGCATCAAGTGTGATTGTAGCGAATCTTTTTCTTCGGTTAAAACTGTTCTTATTTCGTCTGTTGTTTGTCTTTGGGCGATATACAACCATGTTACAACAGCTAAAAGTGCAATAACCAAGAAAAGGATAAACATTAATCCACTTTTATTTTTTTGTGGCGGAACCGGAGCCTGTTTATTTGTTTGTTGTTCGTTTTCTAAATTTTGATTTTTGTTTTGTTCTTCCATTTTCATTTTAGGTTAGGGTTTATTAAGTTGATTTGCAAATGTATATTATATTTTCAATAACATCAATAGCTTATGGTCAATTAACGAATAAAATTAAATAAAATTATTTAGTCTGGTCTAAAAACCCTGCCAGAGTTTTTTTAAAAATATTGAATTACATACAATAGGCAGTTAGTTTATAAGTGTAACTCTGGCAGGGTTGATAATCCGAATTTATTCTTCTGCTTCCGTTTCTGCCATTAAATAATAAACACCTTTTATAACGACTTCTGCTTTTAGGAGTTCTTTATTTAAATTCAATATTTCGCATAAATCATCTTGAACAACTCCTTTTTCGATTTTAATTCGTTTAAACGAATTATCTTTTTTAATAAAGACGAACGATTCTCTTTTTAAATCAACAACTGCTTCATAAGGCAGAGTAAACGCTTCTTTTTCGTTTATATTTATAGATGCATTGACATACATTCCTGGTTTAAAAATTTTATTATTGTTTTTAATATGGCCTGTTACAGTTATATTTTTATTGGTTTTATCAACAATCTTTCCAATACGATTTATTTTTGTTATATATACAGAGTCTTTATTATTCGATACCTGGAATTTAATTTCCTGATCATTTTTTAAATCAGAAATATTTTTTTCAGAAACCGACAAACAAATTTGCAGTTTCGATGTATTAACAATTTTAACAATGCAGTTTTTTGGTTCAAGATATTTGCCCTGTTTTGCATTTAATTGTGAAATATAACCGCTTATTGGTGCTTTAATCCTGAATTCATTTACAAACTTTCCTTTATTAATATTCTCCAAATCAATTCCAATTAGTTCTAACTGCAATTTTAGGGATCTAAAAATTGCGTCATTAATTAAGTAATCAGTTTGAGCTTTTTGCATTTTTTTTATTGAAGATGCATTTTCAATGGTTAATTCTCCCTGTCGCTTAAATTCTTCTTCGAATTGCTCTTTTTTAATTTTTGCTTCTAAATATTGTTGTTGTAATTTTATAAAATCGGGATGTTGCATAATTGCCAGTACAGAACCTGCTTTAACATAATCGCCGGAATAATAAAATAATTGTTTAATAAATCCATTTATTGGAGGCGAAACAAGTGCTGTGTTTTGCGGGAGGACTTCAATAGCCCCTGAACATTCAATATAACAAGGAAGTGTACTTTTTTTTACAAATCCTGTTTGAATATTATTTTGCTTAATTTGTTTGCCGGTTAATTCTATCGAATCCTTTTGTAAAAGTTCTTCAGACAGATTTGTTTTATTCTTATCCTTGTTTTTTAATGAACAGGAAAAGAGAAGGATTGTAAGAAAATATATAGGAATATTTTTTTTCATCTGGAAACCATTTATTTAGATTGAATATCTGCATGTTTACCTAAAATAGCTAATGATTTTCTTCATTTGCCCCTCCCAAAAGCTTTCGGGATTAAAGGGTGTGAAGAAAATCAATTTGCTCCCTTAAGGGTTAGGGGCAAACAAATTGATTTTCAATTAATTTTGGTAATTTACAGGTAATCATGCGGATATTCAAATTATTTAGTGTAAAATTCTAGTTTTATTGCTGTTTCGTTATATCTGAATAATGAGTTCAAATATTCAAGTTTAATGTTTTGTGCAGTTGTGATACTTTGTAAAAACTCAAAATACTCTATTTCTTCTTTTTCAAATTGACTGCTGGCTGTTGAAATTAAAAGATCTGCTTTCTTCAAAGCATTTTCATGGTAATAAATCAAGTCGTTTTGTATTTGATCTAAATGAATTACCAGGTTTTCAATTTCTTTTTCAAGATTAAATTTTTGATATTCAAAAGTATTCAAAGCTTTTTCTTTTCCGATTTTTGCTTCTTGTACTTTTGCATTTTGTGGTAAAAACCATAATGGAAAACGAATACCAACATTCCATCCCGAGAAACCATTTATGTTGTTTATTTGCTGGTTAAAATATCCTGCCGATATTTCAGGAAAATATTTTGACCGTTCAATATTGTATTTAATGTTTTCTGTGTTATACAGGTTTTTGTAATAATCAAGTAGTATCGTACTGCTAAATCGATTATTTGGGTCAGTCCCGGCAGGTAATTGATAAATAACTAAAGAATCCGATTCCGGAATAAAATCACCATCGATATTCATTATCTGTTTTAATTTGTTTTCGGCAATGATTAATTCTTCAGTAATTTTTAACAGGCTGTTTTTACTGGCAGCATATTCTGTTTCTACCAGAGTTTGTTCCAGTAAACTTGATTCTCCTAATTCATATTTAAGTTGAGCAATGCGAACAAATTCTTTATAAAGTCTGGCTTGTTCCTGTTTTATTTTAAATTGATTAATCAGGTAAATCCATTTGTAAAATGAAATTTTTGTTTGAGCAATTATCTCTTTTTTAACAATTCTGTAATTTATTTCTGAAAGATTAATTTGATGATTAGTAAATTTCGAATTTTGAAGATGAGTTAAAACGGATCCAAAGTTTTGATTTATTTCAAAAGAATGATCAATATTAGCAGAATACATTTGACCCTGCCGGTAAGTAAATTCAGTTGACGGAAAATTTACTATTCCTAACTTAGTTGATTTGGCAGCTTCAATAGAAAGTTGCGCATTTTTTAAAACAGGGTTGTTTTTTGAAGCAAATTCAACTGCCTGATTTATTGTGAGTTTTGATGTCTCAAAATTGGGGTTTTGAGAATATGAATTTAGTATAGAATAAAAGAATGATAGCAATAAAAAAAGAATTATATGCAAGCTGGCAGTAATTTTGTTAAGCATAATATTTTGTTAATTATTAGCTAATTAAAGGGATTATAAATTTAAGACAATTTTTTGTCTTAAAGAATTCTTATACACAATCTAAATTGCAAAATGTTCGATAGGAAAAAAGACCGGCAAGTCTTATTTTGTTAATGGCTACTGCTTTTTAAGTACATCGCACATTCTTGTCCGATGAGAGATAAAAAAACGCACAGGAATGTGCGTTATA
>JAUVLS010000228.1 GCA_030600625.1 Bacteroidales bacterium | reverse complement strand
GTAGTAATTCCGTCAACGCCCATATCAAACAGGTTTTTGGCTTTTTCAGGATTATTTACTGTCCATGTATATAATTTTAATTCCGCAGATTTAATTTTTCTTATTGTTTCTGTATTTAAGGTTTGATTTATTCCCAAATCTAATCCGGTTAATTGTAAGTTAACGGCTTTTGAAAAAATTTTATTTAACGACAGGCGAAAAAATTTCTTATACCAGGCTACATCGTGTACTAAAATCCAATATACAGCTAATGCCGGAAGTTGCTTTCTTATTTCAATTAAATCTTCCAATTTAAAACTAATAATTTCAATCTGATTTGGTTTCAATTCCGATTTATCAATCACATCTTTAAGAAACGAAATAGTTTTAACACCACTTTTAATTTCGATAAGTATTTTCTTACTATTCGGAACAGTGTTTAAAACTTCCTGTAATGTTGGAATTCTCTCCCCTTTATACTTAATATTTTTATATTTACCTACATCCAGCCTTTTAAGCTCCTTCAATTCTGTATTACTAATCCATCTGAATTTTCGGGAAACTCTCCGGGTATGTGCATCGTGAATAACAACTACCTGATTATCTTTGGTTAAACGCACGTCCACTTCAACTGCATCTGCTCCATTTTTCCATGCAAGATTAATAGAAGACAAAGTATTTTCCGGGGCATTAAATGATTCTCCCCTGTGAGCAATAATGAGTTGTTTATGTATCTTTTTAATATCTTTCAATTTATATTTTAAAGAATCTTGTTTAGCTTTGTTAAACATCTTGTAGTTTGAATAGTCTAAAATTAAACTTTATTAAATAATATCATGAAAAAAATTAATCTTATCTTTTTGTTTTCAATATTAATGCAGTTTTCGTGGGCACAAAACTCCCTTGAATTAAATAAATGGAAAATAACAAATCCCGAAAAAATAAATTTACCTGCATTTTCTGATATTGAAAATATTAATGGAGACACATTTAAAACATCCGATTTATTAAACAAAACTAAAGTTGATTTAAATAATAAATCATTAATCTGGAAAAATATTGAAGTAGGTACAGATAGTATTATTTTAAATCAAGCTGACGAAAACAATCTTCTACTATTATCAAGTTATTTATCTGTCGATCGCTGGACCCAAGGATCATTGTATATAATTTTAAATGCGATTTATGAAGTTTATTTAGATGGTGAACTTATTAAAACAAAAAAGAATGCCGACCTAAGTTCCAATATAATAGATGTAAAACTCGATCGTGGAAATCATCAAATAGTAATTAAGCTTTTAACAAGCGATAAAGTTTTAAAACTTCAGTCTGAATTCACGTATGGTGAAGAGTTTTCGGATTGCAATGCAACTGTTAGTTTAAACCAAAAAAGGTATTTTACCATTAATGATGTATTGGAAGGGAAAAATGTTTCATCGGCACAAATTTCATCAACAGGAAAATATGTTTTAATTAATTATTCAGAAGTTGTTCATGACAGCGGGAAAAGCAAAAAATACGCTGAAATTTATGATCTTGAAAAACAAAAGAATATCTCTGTTTTAAGAAATAAAAACATTTCGAAGGTTAGTTGGTTACCACGAACAGATAAATTATCTTATGTTTCTGTATTCGAAGAAAAATCAGAAATCTTTGTTTACGATATTTTAACAGGAAAAGAAAAATCTATTGCAAAAGAAATTTCCGATTTATCAGGTTATTCATGGTCACCAAACGAAGATTATATTATTTATTCTGAATATATAAAAGCTGAAAAGCCGGGAGATTTAAAACGTATATTTGGAAATGAAGACAGACTACCCTATTTCCGTAATCGCTCATTTTTACATAAAATTGATATCAAATCCGGAAATATAGCGCAAATAACTTCAGGAAATCTTTCTTCAAGTTTACATGATATTAAACCTGATGGATCGAAGATTTTATTTTCTATATCCAATATGGATTATTCTGTAGTGCCATTCAGTAAACAAAATCTTTACGAAATGGATATTAAAACTAACGAATTAACAAGTATCTGGGAAAATAAGATTTATTCCGGATATGCTCAATATTCTCCGGATGGTGCTAAACTTTTAGTTCAGGGCGGACCGGAATGTTTCGGAAATTTAGGAGTAAATGTAAGCGAAGGGAGGATTCCAAATAGCTACGATTCTCAACTTTATATTTATGATTTAGCAACAAAAGAAGTTGAGCCTATTACAAAGAATTTTGATCCGGCAATTAGCGATGCTTACTGGAGCAAGGATAATCAAATTTATGTGTCAGTAACTGATAAAGATTATGGGAATCTTTACCGGTACAACTTAAAATCAAAATCGTTTGAGAAGATTAATTTATTGGTAGAAGTTTTAAAAGATATTGATTTCGCTTACAATAAACCAACTGCTGTTTATACCGGCACAAGTATTTCTACGCCTAAAAAACTTTATACACTCGATTTGAAAAAAGCCGTGCCTGACGGCAGGCAGGAAACAAGCACTTTGCTTTCTTTTCCTGAAAAAGAAAGATTTGCTGATATTCAGTTTGGGAAAACCGAGCCCTGGAATTTTGAAAATAAAAATGGAACAACTATTTATGGCAGGGTTTACTATCCACCAAATTATGATGCTACAAAAAAATATCCTGTCATTGTAAACTTTTATGGAGGCACATCTCCAATTAAAAGATCTTTTGGAGGAAGATACCCAATAAACAACTGGGCTGCCGGAGAATACATTGTTTACGTTTTACAACCAAGCGGAGCTACCGGATTTGGCCAGGATTTTTCGGCTTTACATGTTAATGGCTGGGGATTCGATGCCATAGATGATATTATTGATGGAACTAAAAAGTTTCTGGAAACACACCCAAGTACTGATGCAGAAAATGTAGGGTGTATTGGCGCATCGTATGGTGGATATACTACCATGCTAATTCAAACCAGAACCGATATTTTTAAGACGGCTATTTCTCATGCAGGAATTAGTTCCTTAACAAGTTACTGGGGCGAGGGATATTGGGGATACTCGTATAGCACAGGTGCAACAAAATTCAGTTATCCATGGAACAGAAAAGATATTTATGTAGAAAACAGCCCTGTTTATAATGCTGATAAATTTCAGAATTCAATTCTTTTATTACACGGAACTGCTGATACAAATGTTCCTGTAGGAGAGAGTTTACAATACTATGCTGCATTAAAACTTTTAGGGAAAGATGTTGAAATGGTATTAGTTGATGGACAAAATCACTGGATATTAGATTACAAAAAACGAATTAATTGGCATTATACTATAATGTCGTGGTTCGATATGAAACTAAAAAATCAGCCACAGCAATGGGATGATATGTATCCGGAGAAGAATTTGTAAGTTTTAATATTTAAAACCATGTCAGACGTTTAAACTCTGGCGGGGCTTTTGTTAGATAATTTTATATCTTATAAAACACAAAACAAATTAATTTTTCTTTTTGTTACTTATATGATACATATTGCT
>JAUVLS010000148.1 GCA_030600625.1 Bacteroidales bacterium | reverse complement strand
AAAATCATATCTAATGAAATCAAAATGAGAAAATCATTAATTATTGTAATAGTAAGTTTTGTAATTGCTGTACTATTAATCAATCAGTTTGTTGATGCACCAAGCTTTGACGATCCAAAGGAAAAACTGGACTTTGTACTTAAAGAAAAACAAGATGATCGTTTAGATTTAATTTATCTGGAAATTTTAGCTAAAGATTCTCTCAATATTGATTATCACTACGGTTTGATTACAAACTATTTTTCGTTTCCGCCATCAAAAAGGGTAATTAACGAAAAAGATTTAATTGATATTTATTGGAATTACACAGATTATTCCGATAGTCATGCAAATGATATTGGATTTTATTGTTTGGGTTTAATTTCCTCGATGAAACAGGATCACAATAATGCTTTAATTTATTTTACACAGGTATCAAACGATAAGTTAAAATATTTAAATAATTCGATAGGTCGGGTTTACTCTGGAATAAAGGATTTCGATAAAGCCGAAAAGTATTATTATAAAGCAATTGAGACCGGGGGAAAT
Source organism: Bacteroidales bacterium (assembly GCA_030600625.1). Next base: position 4,345 of record JAUVLS010000148.1, on the reverse strand, counting down.
GTTGAGGGTGCGTATTCAAATCTCATTAATTTATATTATTCTCAACAAAGATTGGATAATCTTTATACATTATTGAAAGATCGTAATGCCAGAAAATATTTCCCGTCACATCTTAAAAGATATATGTTTTTATCTAAGTATAACCTTATTGGATATTTCGGGTCAGTGTTTAGTTATACTTATAAAAATCAAAATTTAATAGGATTCTTAGGTGCATTACTAGTAATGTTATGCTGGCTGTTTTATTTGCGTCGTATTGATATTTACGAACCCGAAAAATGGAAACATATACTCCTGATATTTGTGTTGGGAGTTATTTTTTCAGAATTTACATTTCTACTGAGTGATTTAAACTCTATGTTTACAGGATTTAAACTGAATGGTGGTGTTTTAAATGATTTGTTTTATTGTATTATTGGAATTGGTGCAATTGAGGAGCTGGTAAAAATTCTGCCTGTAATCTTAATACTAAAATATACCAAAGCCATAAACGAACCTGTTGATTACCTGATTTATGGCTCTATTTCTGCATTAGGATTCGCTTTTGCCGAGAATCTGCTATATTTCAATAGTTACGGTCCACATATTATTATGGGTAGAGCTTTAACAGCAGTAGTTTTTCATATGTTTTTAACTTCACTTGCTGCTTACGGATTAATGCTAAATAAATATAAATCGAGTAAAGGTTTTTTGACAGATTTTCTTAAATATTTTTTACTGGCTGCAATAATTCATGGTTTGTATGATTTTTGGTTAATGAACCCAATAGTGAACCGATTTGGGATGTTATCAATGGTAATTTTAGTATTTTGTTTATCATCCTTTAATACCTTAATTTCGAACTCATTAAGCAACTCAGAGTTTTTCGATGAACATATTTACCTAAACAGAAAAAAACTTCAGAATTACCTCATTTACACGCTATCGTTAGTTTTAATGTTTCAGTATCTTGCAATATCATTTAAGTTTGGGCATGAAGATGGCTGGAGTAGTCTGAAAAGCTCATTATTCTCTGGTGGATATTTAATTATTTTTATTTCAGCAAATCTTGGTACAATAAGTATTAAACATCGTAAATGGAAACCTTTACAAATTAAACTGCCAAAGTTTACTCTAAAATTAAAACATAATCCAGATGATATAATTAGCGAAGAGTTCGATATAACTTCTGTTTCTAAAAACAGAGATTTAAGAAGGTTATTCCCCAATAAAGGTACCATAATAAAAAGAGAAACCGTTTCCGAAAATTCTGATTGGTATCTTTTCAAACTGGAAAACAGAAAAGAAATTCTGGATTTTTGTGGAACGCATATTCTTATCAAAGCCAAAAGTCCAAAAGATCCAATTATAACAAATAAAACAACCGAAGTTGCTGTTTTTGTTTTTCTTAGCAATGATAAAATAGAACAGGAAGAAAAACTTAGAGAGGATTTTCTATTCAAAGGTTGGGCAAAGGTAAAATAGAATTTAAAATCGCTATAAATTACAATTTGTTTATTAAAAGCTGTTTACTATTATTTTATGGTAAATAGTTTTTTTGATATAAAACAATTAATAATTAACTGAAACCCTTATGCACAGAAGTACACAACCTGTCTGCCGACAGGCAGGCAAGGACATGAATAAAACATGAGGGTTCCACAGTATTTGAATTACCAATGTTAAATTTATTGATTCTAAATAATTGAAAAACAAACGTCTAACTAAACTTTATTCTCGTGAAACATATGTGTCATTTTTTGAAACAATATTGCAAATCAATCAGCTTTGTAGTATCTATTTTTGCTTATGAGATTGAGAGGAAATTAACTGTTAAATCTAAACTTTTAATTATGAAAAAAATATCAATAGCAATTGTCTTGTTTTTTGTAGGATTTAGTATTGCAAATAGTCAGGTTCCTGAAAAATTTAATTATCAGGGAGTATTAAGAAATTCATCGGGCGAATTAATTAAGAATACCAATATCAGTATTCAAATTAGTTTACTGGAAGGTAGTGCAACAGGTTCTGCCGCTTACACAGAACAACATGATGTTACAACAAATGCTTATGGCCAGTTTGCGGTACAAATTGGAAATGGCACACAAGTAAGTGGAAATTTTTCGACAGTGAATTGGGCTTCTGGTCAGGTCTATTTAAAAACTGACGTGGACGAATCGGGTAGCAGTATTTATACAGAACTTGGAGTTGTCCAATTAGTAACAGTTCCCTACGCAATTTACGCTAAAGATGTTGAAAATAAGGATGATGCTGACGCCGATCCTTTAAATGAAATTCAGGATTTAGATTTAACAAGTAATATACTTACTATAACTAATAATCCCAGTCCAACCGAAATTAATCTTGCCGCATACCAGGGAACTAATACCGACGAACAAGTATTAGATCTAACAGGAACAAACTTAAGTATTTCAGGAGGAAATACTGTTGATTTAAGCCCAATACAGGATGGTGTTGATGATGCAGATAATAATCCATCAAATGAGTTACAAAACTTAACACTTGATGGTGATACTTTAAAAATTAACAATGGTAATGAGGTTATTTTACCTTACGATAGCAGCAATTGGGTAATTCAAGGAAATACAATGTATTATAATGGTGGAAATGTTGGTATTGGTTCATCAGCTCCCGTTAGTAATCTTGAAGTAAAATCCAATACCGTAGGAACTTATGCTTTATTCCAGGTAATAAATGCAAATAACGATACTGTTTTTGCTGTTTATCCTGATGGTGTTAAAATTTTTATTGATCCTACAGCTAAAGGAAAGGTTGGAGGTTTTGCAATTAGCGGGCGTATTCCAAGTAAAGCAGGTGAGGTAGAAGAATATTTTAGAGTAACAACCGATAGTACACGAATTTATGTAAATGAACCAACACTAGGGAAAGGAAAAGTAGGAGGATTTGCTGTTAGCGGACGAATCCCATCAAAAGGAATCGTTAAAGATTATTTTGTAATAAATGAAGATAGTACGCGAATTTATGTGAAAGATACAATATTAACCAAAGGTAAAGTTGGTGGTTTTGCTGTAAGTGGAAGATCACCAAGTAAATCCACAGACCGGCCATTCCTGAATATGAACCGATATAATTACTTTATTGGTCACGAGAGTGGTAAAAACAATACGAGTGGATTATATAATTCATTTTTAGGATATCAAACCGGTTATCATAATTTATGGGGAGATTCTAATGTTTTTATTGGTTACCAGGCGGGGTTTAGTAATGAAACAGGACGATTTAATAATTTTATTGGTTACCAGTCTGGTTATAGCAATAAAAAAGGAGATTATAATGATTACTTAGGATATAAAACAGGTATGACTGATACCAGTGGTCAACAAAATGTATTAATAGGTTTTGAAGCAGGAAAGTCTGCTGTAAATAATTTCCAGACAACGATCATTGGAGCCATGGCTTCTAGTGCTGCGATACTTAACTCGGCAAGTGTTTTAATTGGAACCGAAACAGCTCAATTTACTCGAAGAATTGGGGGAACAGTAATGATTGGTACAGATGCTGGCAGATTATGTGATACAACTTTTAACGATGTTTTTATAGGTCGTGATGCCGGTATGTGGATTAATAAATCGTATGGTAATATATTCTTAGGTTATAGAGCAGCTACAAAAATGACATATGGTGCAGGGAATATTTTTATTGGTACAAGTGCTGGTTATGATTCCAATGAAGGTGATTATAATACAGTAATTGGTATAAATGCCGGTTATAAATGTAATGGTGATAATAATGTGTTTATTGGTGCAAATGCTGGTTATAATGAAACCGGTTCTGATAAATTATATATCGATAATACAAGTACTTCAACTCCGTTAATTGGAGGAGATTTTTCTGCTGACAAGGTAAATATTTCAAATGTATTAAACCTTACCGGGGTTTCCGATTATCCTACGTCTTCTTCGGTTGGCGATATTATTAGGTTAGAGGGGCATTCTGATCCTGATGGTTTATATGTTTATAACGGCTCTGTTTGGGATTCAATAATAACCTGGCCATAAAACATTAATATTTAAAGGTAAAAAGGGTTGATAATGAGTTTAAATTATCAACTTTTTTTTTAGTTTTAATTGATTCTTAATCAAATATTCAAATTTTATGATTAAATTGAATGCATTAATCAAAAATCCACCTGCTATGAAAAAAATATTACTCAACGGAATTATTTTACTGTTTTCGATTAGTTTGCTTGCCCAATCTCCAAATTATTTTAATTATCAGTCAGTGATTAGAGATAATAGTGGCGAATTAATAAAAAATCAGGATGTTAGTTTTAGAATTTCTATAATTTCAGGAACTGAAACAGGTCCCGATGTTTACCGGGAAT
>JAUVLS010000276.1 GCA_030600625.1 Bacteroidales bacterium | reverse complement strand
TCAATAAAGCATCTGAGATTTTTAAATCAGAAGAAAAACTAAAAAAGGCATTCGAACTACTTATTGATTTAGGTTTAGGACATTTAAAATTAGGGCAATCGGCAACTACATTTTCCGGAGGAGAAGCACAACGGTTAAAATTAGCAAAAGAATTACTTAAAAAATCAAAAGATAACTGTTTGTATTTATTAGATGAACCAACTACCGGATTGCATTTTTATGATATTGAGAAGTTATTAAAGGTGCTCTTTAAATTAAGGGATGAAGGACATGCTTTATATATCATTGAGCATCATCCGTGGTTAATAAAGGTGGCTGATTATTTAATCGAGCTTGGACCTGAAGGAGGTGAAAAAGGGGGTTATTTATTAAAATCTCAAAGAACATAGATATGAGTATTGAGTATCAGGACATCTTGATACCTGACTACCCGTCAGGCAAGCTTGATACTAAAATCTTGATACTTTTCTATAATCAATAACTTTGGCTAATTATCTGACTCATTAACCGGTTTCTGTACAGAATTAAGAATTGCTTCTACCTGGCGCAAATAATCACGCTTATCAAACTGCGGGGCATAAACAAATCCATCAATATTAATTACTTTATTTTGCTTATCATCAATAAAAGAAAAACTAACAAAAGGTCCACCCATAAAATCGTTTTCGACTTTCCAGAGATTTCTTAATTCAATTACATTAATATCATTAACTGTAATTTCTCTTCGATAAGGAATAGCTTCTGTTTCAACAGCCATATACGAACCTCTAGTTGGCCCGGGAATAAATCGTTTTGTGAATTGTGTTCTTTTAGCAAATAAATAATCCGTTGTTAATTCAACATCCGGTTTATCATAAGAATAAATTAGAATTCCCTGAACAAGATCACCACGGCCCCTATTCTCAAACCAAAGAAAATCTGTTGTATCTAAATCTAACGAATAACCTTTCGGTACAGTTATTCTGATTCCAAATTTCTTTTCGATTCGATCAGCCATACCAATACTTTCATATTTTTTATAATTATTAGCATATCTTTCCATTTCCATTTTAAGAATCTTATCGATCAGCAAATCGCCTTTTTCTCGAACAAGAACCTCTAAACTACTATCATCAGGAGCTAAAACATTTACTATAATCTGAGGTTTAGCCCAAAGATTCTTCTGAATAATCATTTTTGGCTCGGGCAAATCTTTATCGACCCTGGCAATAACAATATTCCTGTGTGTTTTAAAAATATTGGTAAAAGCATTATATGGAATATGTATCAGATCGAATATTGGTTCTTGTTGTGGCAAAGCAGGGTGCGCCTGACTCAACTTTTTTCTGAACTCAATCCCAATATTTGAACTCCAATGATCGGGCTCTATAACCAACACAACTTCGCCTGATTTTCCCGTTACATTAGTTAATAATTTTGATGGATCATTATCTTTACAAGAAGATAACAGAATTGTTAAAGCAATAATTGAAAGAATATGTTTTTTCATCTGTTTATATTTTTGTAGTTGATACATTTTCAGTTACTTGCATTTTTAAAATCTTAATATGTAGAAATTTGAAATTTGGTCTTCTTCAGAATTTCAAGTTTCGAATTTCATTATATAATCATTATTCACTTCGTTCATGAGATCGTTTCACTAAGTTCCCCTGTGTATTTAAAAATTAATCATGGATGTTTCATGGCATTTAGTGTTACTTATTTAGATATATCTTTAATTTTTTCCCTGCTTTTAAATCTTTTTCATCATTAATATTATTTTCCTCTTTTAATTCAGAAATAGACCTGCAATTAAATTTTTCAGCAATACTCCATACTGTATCACCATTTTGAACGGTATAATAAATAAAACGATCGGTTGAATCTCTTTGTTGTTTTGGTCGTGTTCTTTCTTCTTCAATTACTCCCGCCATTTGTGGTGTAATCCACACATCAAGTTTTTGCCCTACGTTAAGATCATTCGTTGGTAAACTATTCCATATTTTTATATCATCAATTGTACAATTATATTTAATTGCAATCTTATGGAAATATTCTCCTTTAGCAACTTCATGAATAATCTTTATTTTACCATTTGTCTCTCCTGCTTCTGAAACAACTTTATTAAAATCTTTTTTTGGCACCGACTCATCGAATATTGCTTTTTCGTTTCTAATAAAGGTTTTTATTTTACTAACAGGTAATATAACAGTTGCCGGTTCTTTCATTTTTGGAATATAATCCAGCTTATATGATGGATTTAAAAATTGCAAAGTTTCGATCGGTATCTTCGTTACTTCGGAAATTCTTTTAAAAGTTGCAGCATTTTTTATTTTAACAGTATCAACATCAAGGTATATAAAGTCAGATTTAATTGGTTCTATGTTATGATCTTTATAATGATTCATCACATAATTTACAGCAATAAAAGCAGGAACATATCCATTTGTTTGTGCAGGCAGATAAGGTTGTATTTCCCAAAAATTAGTTTTCCCACCCGAACGTGCAATAGCATTTCGAACAACTCCAGGACCTCCATTATATGCAGCAAGCGCCAACTGCCAGTCGTTATAAATCCTATATAAATATTGCAGATAACTACAAGCCGCTTCTGTTGATTTGTATGGATCGCAACGCTCATCGACATAAGAATTTACTTCCAAGTCGAACATTTTACTTGTATTGATTTTAAATTGCCATAACCCAACCGCTGCCGATGAAGATACGGCTCTTGGATCAAGGGCAGATTCAACTATTGCTAAATATTTTAGTTCAAGTGGTAATTGGTATTTATCCAATGCCTCTTCGAAAATCGGAAAATATAATTCGGCCAGTCCTATAATTTTAGCCAGATGTTCTCTACGCTCAATAGTATATACGTCAATATATCTTCGAACCCGATCGTTATATTCCAATTCAAT
>JAUVLS010000095.1 GCA_030600625.1 Bacteroidales bacterium | reverse complement strand
TTTTATAAGTTTTGGGCTAAAGCCCGGTTATTATTCTTATATTTTTCTCCGCCCTAAAGGACGGAGTTAGTTATTATATAAAACTACTCATTTTTCTGATGACCTAATTTATAATTCTTGTTATTAAACCATATTAATTATTTCTTTTAATTATATAAACAATATTAGATGTAAGCTTTGTCTGATCTACAATTTCTACTTCCATATTGTGTTTCTTAAATATCTCTAAAATATCATCTGAGGATATAAAATATAGTTCTTTCGACTCACTAACAGTTTTGTTAAAACCAAAAACTTTGGTAGAGAATAATTCTGTAAATTTTGTTCCTTTATGACGGTCTTTTAATTTGCTATTAGCATCACGAATAATAATCATTCCGTTATCATTCAGGTTATTGATGCAATTTGCAATTACAGTTTCTTGATCTTTTTTAGGGATATAATGCAGAACATCACTCAATAAAAAAACATCAGCAGGTTTAAATTCATATTTTATAATATCGGCACATTCGAAATTTATCTTGCCTGTCAGCAGACAGGCTTTCTCATTTTTCGACGGGCAATTATTTGCAACTAAAATCTTTTCACTATCATGATCTATTCCTGTTACAATTCTTTCATCCGAAACGAAATGAAGCATATATGATAAATATCCATATCCACATCCAATATCATAGATTATTCCTTTGCGTGGTACCAAAGTATTAAATAACTCGTAATTTTTTTCAAGTTTGAGTTTTACTTTCAGGTACCATTCCAAAACCGGGCTTTTGTATAGGTAGTTTTTAATAAGTTGATTACGATAATATTTAGTCCCTTCCAATTCCAATCTCATTTGATTGTACTCTTCCCTGAAATATCGTCCTATTTTCTTAGCTCTTTCCGAATAATTTGCTCTGTAATCTTTATTGTCAGGAGTAATTCGATCTAAATATTTAGCTGTTACAGTTGCATTTTTAACTAATAAATCATCACCTTTTGTCATACAATATCCAGTACCATGCATAACAATTGGTAAAATATCCAGATTAAGTTTTTCTGCTAAATAAAATGCTCCTTTATGAAAACGTTTCATTTTAAAATTAACTGATCGAGTACCTTCCGGATATACTAAGATTGAGAATCCTTCTTTAACTTTTTCCCTAAGTCTTGGAATCATAGTTTCGTAACCTTCCGTAACGGGATAGAAATCGGCCATCTGAACCAATTGTCCATAAATTTTACTTTTTTGAACCCAATCATTTGTCAAAATAATAATTTTTGGACTAATGGACATATTGTAAATTAAATCAAGATGTGATTGATGATTGCAAATAATAATGCAGGGTTTTTTTAACTTTTCTTTATTAGGATTTATTATCTTTTTACGAATATTAAACATTCCGTAGTATAGTGCCTTACATGAATAGGTCATTGAATAGTTAAGGAATAGTTTTAATCTTTTGTTTTTAATTCCAAATACTTTACTAAGTATAAATCCTGTAAAAGTTATATATATTGATCCAGCAACAAATATACTCCAGGCAATAATGGAATTCAGAAATTCCTGAAACGAGAAAGCTATTTTACCTTTTTTCTTGCGATTTAAAATAAATAATTTGAATAATGCGGGTTCAATAGTATAGGAAATTATTATTACCGATAAAATTCCAATTATTGAAAGCAAGGCCATTGATTTTAAGGCAGGATGCTTCGCGAAAATCAGGACTCCGATTCCGGTTATAGTTGTTACTGCCGATAAGAAGATAGATGTTTTATAAGAATTAAGATTTTTAACTCCATATTTGTATTCTTGCAGCATTCCACGCATAATGAAAATTGAATAATCAATTCCTAATCCGAAAATAAAGGTTGAAATTATTATGTTGAATATGGTAAATTTTATCCCGAATATTCCCATTATTCCCAAGGTCCAAATCCACGAAATTGCCATTGGGATAAAAGTTAGAAGCGCCAGTTCAATTCTACCAAACGATAACAGAAGGATTAAGAAAACAATGATTAAAGAAAGTTTAACCAGTAAATTAAAATCATCTTTTAATATACGAACCAGATTATCGGTCATATACTTTTTGTCGAATACTACCAAATTTTTTTCATCAACAAATGTTTCGTAAATAAACGGTTTGTTCGATTCATCGGCTTTTAAAATACTTACAACAGTGGTAATGTCTTTGTTCTCGGTTATATATTCATCTAAAAATAGTTTTCTTAAATCGCCTAATTCTTCTGAATTTATAGTGTTAAATTCTTTCTCAAAAAGATTATAAAAAGATGAAAAAGCATCGGGTTTGAATTTATATTTTTTGCCTGATATCTGAAGATTCAGTTTCAATGCATCCGTTTTTTCAGGAGTCCAGAAAGTATTACAACGTTTGATTCTTTATTTTTGAAGCGAATCAGAAATTAGAATTTTACTAACTGATGTATATTGATTTATAATACCTTCCTGTTTTAGTTTTTCAAGATTTGGAATGGCTTTTTCGCTGTTTATTAAAGCTTCTTGTAAGTTATCTCCTGTACTAATAAGATAAACAGACTTGAGTGTTACATTGGCAATTTTATTAAGATTATCTTCGGCTTCCTTTAACTCTTCCGACAGATAACTCATTTTATCCATATCGCCGTCGAATGAAGTTTTTCCTGAGAAAAACATAGAAAAAATTGTGAAAGCAATAATTCCCCAAATCAGGTATTTGTTTTTTTCGTAAGGGTAGGATGTGATTTTATCAATTATTGATTTCTGCTGATTTTGAGTATTCTTTTCGTAATCTTTTTTTAGAAAATGAGGTAAGACTATTAATGAAAATAGTGCGGCAACAACAACACTTATGGCTGCAAACATTCCTAAATCCTGAAGAGCTTTGGAGCTAACAAATAATAAACACAGAAATGCAGATGCAGTTGTCAGAGTGCTCATTAATACCGGTGTTGCAATATCTTTCATTACCTTTTTTACATCGCCAATAGTTCGGTAATGTGTAAATAAATGCAACGAATAATCAACTGTAATTCCCAATAGCACAGAACCAATAGCCAGAGAAATAGCCGATATACTGCCCTTAATCAGATAGAGAATTGCTAAGGATAAACTACCACCAAAAATGGCTGGAAGAAACAGAATAAGGAAAATACTCTTCTTTCGAAAAAATAAGCTCATAAACACCAACAGTACAATTAATGCCATAGTAACCGTAAGTTTTATATCCTTTTTAATACGATTAGCATTCCCGACCGCTACAGCAGCGGCACCATAATATTGAGCATTTATTTCATGATTAAATTGAGTTTCAAGGCTATCAATAGTTCGATTAAGAGCCTGTATTAATTCTCCGTTTTTTTGAGTTTCACCTGATGGAAAAGTCGATGTAACAAAAATATTCAGATTCTTTTTATCCTTTGTAAAAATACGGTTATTGTAAATATTATAATTATCACCAATCTGAAAAGTGTTTAATTTCTCAAGAATAATAGGAGTGAAATGAAGCGGATCTTTCATTATAAATCGCTTCATAACCATACTTGCCGGTGATATTAGTGTTTTAAAATTATTTTTAACTGAATTTTCAACGGAAGATTGCTGAATTAAACTGTCAATTTTTTTATAATCTTTTTCTTCGAGAAATACAGGAAGATTGTTGAAGAAAACATCATATACATCGTACATGGTTTTTTCTGATACCTGATAGTTAATATCTTTAATTAAATCAGGCTGATGTTTTGTTAGCTTGTTATTTAGATCATCTGCAAATTCAATAAGTTTTTGTGGATCAGAAGAAAGACCGGTATCGTTTAATGCAATGTTTATAATCAACTTATCCATAAAGTTGATATTTTGCGAAACCATGCTTATTCTCTGAATATTTTCATCAGATGGAAGCATTCTTGTAATATCTTCTTCAAATTTAATTTTTGTTACAAGCCATGCCGATAAACCAAATATAATCAGGATCAAAAATATAAATGTGATTTTAAATTTTCGAAAGAGTTCGTATAAACCGTTAAATATACCTGACATACTTTTTTTATGATTAATCCTGATAAGATTTTACATACTCTTTATGCAATACAGGCTTTTTTTTGAAAATCAGAAGTAAAATATATGTTAAAATTCCAAATGCTACAGCTAAAACAACTCCGAAAACAAGACTCCCAACAATGTACTGAATCAAATTATCTTTGATTAAATCAAGGCTAATTCCAGGGTTATAGTTCAGGTTAAGTTTGTTAGCTTCAATAAATAATCCACCGGTTTTAAAACTGGCAAATATAATAATCGGAATCACTGGCGGAATACTAATATTTGAAGTTACCAAAACAATAACTTTATTCAATTTCAAGATATGAGCCAACGCAAAAGCAATAAGCATCTGGTAGCCCCAAACAGGAGCAACTCCCATGAATAAGCCCAGCATTACTGCAAAAGTAATTTTAATATTTGGTTCTTTGTTTTGAGTTATTTGTGTACGGAAAAATTCCTGTATATTTTTCTTATTTAATTTGCGAATAAATTCAAAAGGTTTTACAATGAGCAAAGCATAAATTACTAAAACAGTATTTAAAATACTAACTCTTGAAAAATCCCTAAATGGACGAAAATGTGAAACTCTGGTTTCTTTCGGAGCATAATAAATTTGAATAGGAATATTGCTAACATCAATGCCTTTCCATGCTGCACGAACAATTATTTCTATTTCAAATTCATATTTTCGGGTGAAAAATATCATTTTGCTCAATAGTTTCAGGGGATATAGCCTATAACCTGATTGAGTGTCAGAAATTTTTATACCTGTTTCGAATTTAAACCAGAAGTTTGAAAATTGGTTTCCGAAACTGCTTTTTCCAGGAATTCCTTCCTGTTCCATATTTCGTTTCCCTATAATAATTGCATTGGGATTTTTATCTATGGCTTTAATAAATTCAGGTAAGTCGGTGGCAAAGTGTTGACCGTCAGAATCAATTGTAATGGCATATTTGTATCCTTTATTCCATGCAAAGCTGAATCCTTTTTTTAAAGCATATCCTTTTCCTTTATTTTTAGGATAAGTTATTACATCAATCTGATTAAATTCTCTCAGTATTTCTTCCGTATTATCAGTTGATCCGTCATTTACTACAACAAGCTGATCGGTATATTCCAGCACATCATTAATAACCTGTTCAACGGTCTTGTGGTTATTATATGTTGGAATTATAACGCAACACTTTTTCTCCTTGAACAATTCTTTGTATTTATCCGCAGCCATTCTCCCCAATATTATTTTGCCTTAAAGTTACCTTTAAATTTGTAAAAAACCTGATCGTTAAAGTGTGTAACACTGTTAACTTTTATAAGGTTTTGTTCGGTGTCGTATTTTACTTTAAGATCGATTTGAAGTCTATTATTTATTTCAGGATTAACAATAGCCATAAATTTTATATTATCGGCGTATACTAGTATAAGTTCCGTGTTTTCCACGTTTTCCATTATTTCCTTAATTAACTGGGTAAGACAAACACCGGGAACTATTGGGTTGCCCGGGAAGTGGCCTTTGTAAATTTCGTGGTTTTTATTCAAGTCGATAATTGCTTTTACGTTTTCCTTATTGCTACTGTCTAATTCAACTATGGTATAGAAATTTTTTAAAAGCATGGTATTATTGTATCAATTTTAAATTCATTTTTAGTTTAATATTGTGATGCTCCAAGGTTATATTTCCGGGAATATTATCCTGGTAATTATACAAACCTACTGATATTTTTTCAGAATTTCGTTTCTTAAAACTAATGTTTTCAATCTTTTCTGAGTCAGTATTTTGAATATAATTATAGTTAAATTTTCCGGATTTCAATTGCCATATTTTTTGATTCCGCTCAGGATTTTCAATGATAAAAATATTTTTAACCTGGTTTTGTATTAAAAGCAAATTAAAATCATTCTGAAATGTATTAATGATGACCTTTTTGTCAAGATATTCAGCGCAATATTTTACATTCAGAGTTCCATTATTT
>JAUVLS010000192.1 GCA_030600625.1 Bacteroidales bacterium | reverse complement strand
ATCGGATCAGCAAAAGAATTATTTAAGGGAAAAAGAATAACAGGAATTTTTCAGCCACATTTATATACTCGCACAAGAGATTTTATGGATGGATTTGCAGAAAGCCTGGAATTGCTTGATGAAATAATCCTGTTGGATATATATCCGGCACGAGAAGAACCAATTTCTGGAGTAAGTTCAGAATTAATTTTTAATAAAATTAAAAATCAAAATAAAATTTTATGTACAAAAGCTGAACTATTGGAAATATTAAAGAATAAAAAACCTGAAGTTCTGATGACTTTGGGAGCCGGTGATATAGATGAATTTATTGAGCCAATTAAAAAACTATATAATAAAGCCTAGGTGAAAATTTTAAAAAACATATTGATTTGGGTTTTTATAATTGCGTATTTCGCAGTTGCAATGAGTTTTGTTAAAGAACGAAGAAACAAAATTCTTTGTCATGATATTAAAGTGGAAATTCTGGATAGTTTACGAAACGGTTTTATTACGGTAAGTGATATTGAAGACTTTTTCCATGAAGCTGATATGAATGTTATCGGAACATCGGTAATGTCAATCAATACAAAAGAACTGGAAAGAAAATTAAGACAATATGCATCGGTAAAAAACGCTGAAGTTTATGTTACGCTTGAAGGCGATATCAGGGTTGAGATTGACCAGCGAAATCCGATTGTAAGGATTGTAAATAAACGCAAACAAAGTTATTATATCGATCAGGAAGGAACAATAATGCCCTTATCGAGCAAATATTCATCGCATGTTTTAATTGCTAATGGGAATATTGTTGAGCATTTTGAAGTAAATAGAACGCGTGAAATATATTGCGACCCCGATAGCTATCGAAATGAAAATTGGAAAAGAAATCATTTGGTATGTGATTTATACGAATTGAGTAAATTTATTTACGAAGATGATTTTTGGAGAGCACAAATAGAGCAAATTTATGTAAATGATGAATATGAGTTTGAGTTAATTCCACGTGTTGGAGCACATCTCATTTACTTTGGAAGCATCGAAAATCATAAAATAAAATTTAGAAACCTGCGAGCATTTTATCTGCAAGGATTAAATAATGTTGGTTGGAATAAATATGATAAAATAAGTTTAAAATTTGAAAATCAAATAATTTGTACAAAACGATAATATGATGAGTCAAAAAGAAGATTTTGTTGCAGCAATAGACATAGGAACAACGAAGATTGTTGCCATTGTCGGTAAAAGAAAAGAAAACGGCAAGGTCGAAATTCTTGGAATTAGCAAAACAGCTTCGAAAGGAGTTAAGCGTGGTGTTGTTTTAAACATCGAAGAAGCAGTAAATTCAATTCAGAAAACTGTTGAAGATGTTCAGTTCACCATTGGAAAGCAAATTTCGGATGTTTATGTTGGTATTGCCGGTCAACACATTAAGAGTATAAAAAATCGTGGTTACATTAATCGTGATTCTTACGATGATGAAATAACCAAGGATGATATTAATGCTCTTATTCAGGATATGTATAAAATTCCTATTGATATTGGTGAGGAAATTATTCATGTTCTTCCTCAAAATTACATTGTCGATAATGAAACGGGTGTAAAAAACCCTGTTGGAATGTCAGGGAAACGTGTTGAGGCAAACTTCCACATTGTAATTGGGCAAATAGCATCGGCCAAAAATATTGGAAAATGTATTACCAAAGCCGGATTAAACCTTAGTCAACTGGTATTGGAGCCTTTAGCTTCATCGGAGGCAGTGCTTACTGCTGATGAAAAAGAAGCGGGTGTGGCTTTAGTTGATATAGGTGGTGGAACTACTGATATTGCAGTGTATTACGATGATATAATAAGGCATACAGCAGTTATCCCTTTTGGTGGGGATGTAGTTACGAAAGATATTAAAGAAGGATGTTCGATTTTACAACGTCAGGCTGAATTATTAAAAATACAATATGGATCGGCATTAGGTGATTTGGCAAAAGAAGAAGAAGTTGTTTCCATTCCCGGTATTAGCGGACGTGAGCCAAAAGAAATATCTTTTAAAAGTTTAGCTTACATAATTCAATCTCGAATGGAGGAAATCCTTGATGCTGTAATATATGAAATCGAGAATTCCGGATATTTCGATAAATTAAGTGCAGGCGTTGTTTTAACCGGTGGTGGAGCTTTGTTAAAGCATCTTCCGGCATTGTTTAAATTCAAAACAGGAATGGATGTTCGAATTGGTTATCCTACCGAACATTTGGCTTCAGATGCTATTCCTGAAGTTAATCATCCTATGCATGCAACAGGTGTAGGGCTTATTCTAAAAGGCTTTGAGCAAAATGATAAGAATAAAAATACTGTTAAGCTTAATGAATCGGAAATGGAAATTAAAGATAATGTTGCAGAAGAACAGGATGATGTGAAAAATGAAAACAAATCCGGATTTATGGGTAATTTAAAGAAGGTATTTACAGATATCTTCGATGAGAATGATGCGGAAATGTAAGATAAAAATTAAGTAACCGGTAAAACTAAATATTATGACTGATGATTTAATGAATTTCGATTTACCTGTCGACAGGTCTTCAATAATAAAAGTTATTGGAGTTGGTGGTGGAGGTGGTAATGCAGTTAATCACATGTTCAGACAGGGTATCAAAGATGTTAATTTTGTAGTTTGCAATGCTGATGCACAAGCACTTGCAAATAGTCCTGTAACAGTAAAAGTTCAATTAGGCGAATCTCTAACCGAGGGTCGTGGAGCAGGAAATAAACCCGAAATTGGTCGTCAGGCTGCAATTGAAAACCTTGATGATATTGTTGATATTTTGGGTGGTAACACCAAAATGGTTTTCATTACCGCAGGTATGGGCGGAGGAACAGGGACCGGCGCTGCGCCAATAATAGCTAAGGCTGCTAAAGAAATGGGCTTATTAACGATTGCAATTGTTACAATCCCTTTTCGTTTCGAAGGAGATCGCCGAATTAGTCAAGCTGTGGAAGGGATTAGCGAGATTGAAAAATATGTTGATTCATTACTTGTTATTAATAATGAGAAGTTACGTGAAGTTTGTGGTAATTTGAGATTTTCAGAAGCTTTTTCGTATGCTGATAATGTTTTGGCAACTGCAGCAAAAGGAATTGCAGAAATAATAACTGTTCCCGGATATATAAATGTTGATTTTGCTGATGTAGAAACCGTTCTTTCAAATAGTGGTGTTGCTTTAATGGGGACAGGTATTGCCGAAGGTGAAGACCGAGCAGTAAAAGCAGTTCAACAAGCATTAACATCTCCATTATTAAATGATAACGATATTAATGGAACAGAAAATATATTATTAAATATTACATCCGGAACAAACGAAATTACTATGGATGAAATTGGTGAAATAGCCGATTATGTTAATAGTGAAGTAGGTTCAAGTCCTAACATTATTTGGGGAACAGGTGTTGACGAAAAACTTGAGGAAAGTATTGGCATTACTATAATTGCTACAGGTTTCGAAAGTAATAGTATCCCAGAACTTTATGCTAAGAAAACCACTAAGAAGACAATAACCTTATCAGAAAGTGAAGATGTAGTTAAGAAAGAAGCTCCACCATTAACACTGGATGATGAAATTATAGATGAAGAAGATAAAAGCTTAGATTTAACTCAACGTACTTTAGATTTTGATATAAAGAAAAACAGAAATTCAGATTCTGATAAATTTATTGTTCTTCAGGAATCTGAATCAGATACTGAAGTAGCGGTTGAAGCTAAAAAATCAGAGATTTTAAAAAATTTAAATGAATCTCGTGAAAGAATGAAAGAGCGACGAATGGATTCATCAAAAATTAAAGATAATATTGACGAGCTTGAAAGTGAACCTGCGTACCAGCGCAAAAATCTAAAAATAGAACAACCTGATCATTCTGATGATTCAAAAGTTTCACGTTACTCACTAAAGGATGATGAGGATAATGATGGAGCTACTTTAAATCCAAACAATTCTTATTTACATGATAATGTTGATTAATTGAAAGCTTTTGGCTGTTAGCTATTAGC
>JAUVLS010000242.1 GCA_030600625.1 Bacteroidales bacterium | reverse complement strand
TGATGAACCTATTTTGGCAATTTATTCTCATATGATTGCCAGTCCGTTATATTTAACAAACTATCCTTTCGGTCATTTAATTGATTTTCAGATTGAACAATATTTAGTGGGAAAAGATTTCTCTGATGAAGTTGACAGAATCTGGAGTATTGGCCGTTTAACACCGGAAATATGGATGCAGAAAGCTGTAAAAGAAAGTATTTCGATTAAACCAATGATAGAAGCTGCTGAGGAAGCTTTAAAACATGTTAATTAGATAGTTATAAGACCTAACAGGTTTTAAAAACCTGTTAGGTCTCCCTCCTTTTAATAATCGATTTCCTCTATTTCTTTTAAAAGATCGTATTTAATCTTCCGGCTTTGATGACAAAATATAAAATTCTCTTTGTTATCAAAATATCCTAATACTTCTTCTCGATCTAACAAACTAGGCTTTTCTGAAATATAGGCTCTGTACGAAGAGTAGGCATAATTCTTAAAATTACTATCTATTTCATGCTTTTCAGGATTAAGATGAATATAAAGAATCAGTTCGCGTAAATATTCTTCCGTATCAATTTTTATCCGATGCAAGTGTTCCTGAAATAAACTCCCGGTGCGGTTATACTTTTTATTTATCGATTTGGTATATGCATTAAATAAATTTGAAAAAGGTTGATGAATTTTCTTCTTTCCTTTTTGGTAATCAATTGGCAATTGTTCTTTTTCTTTTATTTTTAATAATAAATGGAAATGATTTGGCAGTAAGCAATAAACATATATAACACATGTTTCAATTAAATACTTCTTTATTAATTGTAGAAAATACGGATAATTTTCTTCTTCTTTAAAAATGTTTTCCTTATTATTCCCTTTGTTAAAAATGTGATAGTAATTACCTGCTTCAAAAGGTTCTTGTTTCATTTTAGTGTTGTTTGTTTGCTAAACCTAACAGGTCTTCAAGACCTGTTAGGTTTTCAGAATTAAAGATAATAAAATTGAATCAACAAACCAGACCTAACGAGGTTTTTAAAACTGTTAGGTCTCTCGTAGAGTACAACAATTTATTAAAAACATACTTCCGAAGTTTTCAAAACTTCGGAAGTGTAAACTGAATCAAAGTTTCTTTAAATGAAAAACAAATAAAATAAATACATCTAATGATTTTTTTATATCTTTAACCGTTGGCAAGAAAAAAAATATCTTATGAGCGCAAAATTTTCCTTATACGCAAAATTTGGGATGATCCCCAAAACTTCTGTTTTAGAAGAAAAAGAGAATAAACTCAAACAAGAATTTGAAGATTTCAATGCATACTCAGCATCGGAAGAATTAGCCCGGTATAAAGAGCTCGATGCATTTGTAACTTCAAAAGAGTTTGAAGACATAAAAAAAGAAATAAATGCCAAGAAGTATCCTGGCTCTGAACCTTTCGAAAAAGAGAAGAGCTATAAAGCACAAAAAAAATCGAAAAGAATTAAAACCTATTACCAGGTAAAAGATTCTCAGGAATTAAAAGATTATGAATCATTTAAAGGCTCTGAAAAACTAGCTAATTACGAAGAGTTAAATCAGTTTTTCACATCTCCTGAATTTGACGAATTTAAGAAATCACTAATACAACAAAAACAAGAAAAAACACAGGAAATAAAAGATAAGCAGGCCAAATATAAAGGGTTAAAGAAAAAATATAAATGGTTTTTTACTTTAAAAGAATCAAAACAATTATCTGATTTTACTGAATTTAGTAACTCGCAGGAGTTGCAAAGCTTTATTGAGCTTGAAAAGGAAATAGCAGCTATTGATTTTGATACTTTAAAAGCAGACATAGAGCAACAGAAAAGGGATAAAATTGCTGAATTAGACACTATTATTTCACGACATAAGGAATTAAAAACACAATATTCTAAGTATAAAAAAGCAGAAGATTTCCCTGAAAAAGATGAATTAGACAATATTACCGGAATAATTAAATCAGGAGAACATAAAAAGGCAATAAAAAATATCAGAATTGAAAATTTAGATGACTATAAGAAACTTAAAGACTATGAGAGCCTTAAGAAATCATCAATAATTAAAAAGTATCTAAATACTGAGAATAATAGTGATATTTCACCTGATATTCAAAATAAGATTTCTTCATTTTTAGAGCTTGAGAAATACATAAAATCATTGGATTTTGATGACATTAAAAATACTATTGAATCACAAAAAAAAGAGAAAGAAGAAGAATATAATAACTTACTGTCAAGGCTTCAGGAATTAAAAAAAATAAAGCAAGAGGTTAAAAAAGGTATTGGATTTACCGAAAATGATGAAATGGAGGAGTTAGAAGCTGCAATTAAGTCCGGGGAACATAAAAAAGCTATAAAAGAACTCAAAGTCGAAAATCTTGATGAATTTAAAAAACAAAAGGAATTTCAGAAGCTTAAAAAATCATCGAAAATTAAAAATTACTTCAAATTTAAGAACTCTGATAAATACAAAAACTACCTTCAGTTGGATGGTTCAGAGGAAATTGAAACATTTATTGAATTAGAAAAAGAAGTAGGCTCTCCTGAGTTTAAGTCTCATATTGATGAAGTTAAAAACCTGAAATTTGAAAATACTGAGGAGTTTAAAAAGCAGAAAGAATATAAATCACTAAAAAAATCTGCAGAAATTAAGCAGTATTATAAGTTCAAAGATTCTGAAAAGCTTGCTATTTACACTGAATTGAACGAATTGCAGGAAATTGCTGATTACGAAGACCTGGAAGCTTATATTAATTCCGAAGAGTTTAAAGAAGAAAAGAAATATTTGCTAACTAAAGATAAATTCAAGTTATCTGAAGAATTCAAGCAGGCAGAGGAATTTAAAGAGCTTAAGAATTCGGATAAAATAAAATGGTACCTGAAGTTAGAGAAGCAAAACAACTTTGATAAATTACATGAGTGGGAACTTACATTTGAAGATAACTTCGATGGAAATAAATTAGATGCTGATAAGTGGATGACCGGCTATTATTGGGGTAAAAACCTGTTAAATGATGATTATGTTCAAATGAATGAGAAACAATTCTTTAAAGAAGATAATTTAGAACTAAACAACAGTAATCTGAAAATAACTACTAAACAGGAAAAAGTTCAGGGTAAAGTTTGGGATCCTTCAATGGGTTTTTACTCAAAAGATTTTGAATATTCTTCAGGATTAGTAAATACAGGACAGCATTTCAGGCAGCATTATGGTTTATTTAAGGCCAAAATTAAAGTAAATCACTCCTATCCTGTTCATCATGCCTTCTGGCTATTAGGTGAGAAAATTACGCCTGAAATTGATATTTTTAAGTATGGTAAAAAATCTTCCTCAAAACTTGA
>JAUVLS010000103.1 GCA_030600625.1 Bacteroidales bacterium | reverse complement strand
TTCACATGAATTACTATTAATAATAAGCTTTAATTCGTTGATTATATTTAAGAATTTTTTATGCTGTTCGTCAATAACTGTAATGTTAACAGTATATTCGTCTTTCCACTGATATGGTTCGGGATTTACTTTGTTTTCCATGCTAACTTTCTTATTATAGAATATACAAATTTATATTGATCACAATTAAATAAAATGATAATTGTCATTAAATCAGTAGAGTATTGGTTTTTAGCTGGAAGTAGCATCAATTTATTTTTTATTTACTTTCATTCTAAATCAAGTAAAGAGAATCTTTTTTAAATTTGAACAAACAGATATTTAATGATCGTTAGAAAGAAAATACTCATTTGTCCTTTAAACTGGGGCTTAGGACATGCAACAAGAGATGTTTCTGTAATCAGATTATTTGTTAAGCATAAATTTGAGGTGATAATTGCTGCCAGTGGGGATACTTACCGGTTTTTAAATAGAGAATTTCCTGAGTTAAAATTCATAAATTTTTCTGGTTATAACGTTCGCTATTCAAAATCAGGATCACAAATTTTAAAGATGCTTTTGCTTATTCCCAGAATATTATTGTGGACAATAAAAGAACATAGAGAGCTTAAGAAAATAGTAAAAGAACACAATATTGATATTGTATTTTCTGATAACAGATTTGGATTATGGAACAGTAACACATACAATGTTTTTATGACTCATCAATTAAAAGTTAAGTTCCCGAGATTATTAAAATTTATGGAACCTATTTACCAATATATATCAACTACAATTATAAAAAAATATGATGAATGTTGGATTCCCGATTTTGAAGGAGAAGTTAACCTGGCGGGGGAATTGTCGCACATTAAAACTAAATTGAGAAATAGTTATTTTATTGGCCAGGTTTCAAGATTTACAAACAGTAAATTGGAATACGCGGGGGAAAAGATTGATGTTCTCTTTCTTTTGTCGGGACCAGAACCACAAAGAAGCATTTTCGAAAAAATCATTTATGAACAAACTAAAAAATCAAATTTACAATTTGTGATTGTAAGAGGCACCTCAGAAAAGTGTAATAATAGTTTTAAGTTTCCTATTTATAATATTATAAATACAGAGGAGTTAATCCCATTAATTAAAAAGTCGGAAATAATAGTATGTCGTTCAGGATATAGCTCGGTTATGGATTTGTTTTTATTAAAAAAGAAAGCTGTTTTAGTTCCAACACCCGGTCAGACCGAGCAAGAATATTTAGCAAAGTATTTAATGGAAAGGGGATTTTTTTATTCAACTTCTCAAAGGAAATTTAATTTAGATAAATCAGTTAAAAAAGCTTTTGAATTTTCGGATATACAAATTCAGGAACCCAATATGTTAGAAGAAAGAATAATTAAGTTAAAAGAAAAATATAACCATTAGCGAAACAAGTACTCCGGTCAACCAACCTACATATACCTGATATTGTTTGTGAGTTTTGAGTTTTAACCTGGAATAACCAATAATTCCGGACACGATTACAGAAACCATAATAAAATATTCAAGATTTACACTTAGCCTAAAAGATACAGCAATCAAGGCTCCTGTTAATCCTCCCAGGCCCATCATGTGAGCGCTTATTTTCCATTTAAATGAAAGAAGAAAAAGAATTACTACAGTTATTGTTGCAGCAAGAATGAATTTTGAAATTGTTGGCGGCGCACCTAATCTTACTAATAAGTAATAACAAAAAACATATAATACAGATGTTACGAAAAAAGGAATTAGTCTTTCTCGATTGTTTTCCATCTGCACATTCTTAATTATTTTTTGGAAGATAAAAAATGGCACAAATGTTAAAGGTAAAATAAATGTGCTTACACCAACAACAAGTAAAATTACCTTTTTAGCCTGATATGGTAAATATTCTAATACAGATCCAGAATTAAGAAGAATAAGAATCCCAATACTTGGAAGTAAAAGAGGATGAAATAATATAGAAAATATCTTAGCAGAAGTTTTACCCATATTATAATTCTTTTCTTAAACGGGCTACAGGAATATTTAATTGTTCACGGTATTTTGCAACAGTCCTTCTCGCAATTTCATAACCTTTCTCTTTTAGTATATTGGTTAGTTTATCATCTGTTAAAGGTTTTTTCTTTTCTTCGTTCTCAACACATTCCTTTAATATAGATTTTATTTCTCTGGTAGATACTTCTTCTCCTGATTGTGTTTGTAATCCTTCAGAGAAAAAATATTTTAATGAGTAAATACCAAAATCTGTTTGAATATATTTGCTGTTTGCAACACGCGATATGGTTGAAATGTCTAAGTTTGTTTTCTCCGCAATATCTTTTAATATCATAGGTTTAAGAAAAGATTCATCACCATCAAGAAAATAATTATGCTGATACTCAATAATAGCATTCATGGTTAGCATCAAGGTATTTTGGCGTTGTTTTATAGCATCAATAAACCACTTTGCCGAATCAAGTTTTTGTTTCATAAAAGTAATTGCTTCCTTGTCACTTTTTGTTTTTTCACTTTTGCTTTTATGAGAGTAAGATTGTAGCATCTCAGTATAAGTATAGCTTAATCTGAGCTCTGGGGCATTCTTTGAATTTAAGGATAATTGCAATTCTCCCTCGTTATTTTCAAGAATAAAATCAGGAACAAGAGTTTGAATAGCTCCTGAAGAATCAGAAAAACTATTACCCGGTCTTGGATTAAGTTTTAAAATTTCGTTTATCGAAGCTTTTAATTCTTCCTCCGAGATATCCAGACGTGTAATAATTTTTTCGTAATGTTTTTTGGTAAATTCGTTGAAATAATATTTCAAAATTTTCCGGGATAGTTTTATTTCCGGTATTTCCTGATCTTTACTTTCTATCTGAAGCAATAAACACTCCTGAAGATTTCTTGCACCAACACCGGTAGGTTCCAGATCCTGAACAATTTTTAACACCTCAACAAGCTCATCTTCGTCGGTTTCAATATTTTGCGAAAATGCCAGATCGTTAGCTATTGCCTCAAGTTTTCGACGAACATATCCATCATCATCAAGGTTTCCAATTAAATATAAAGTTAATATTTCTTCTTTTTCATTAAGATTTCTTAATCCAATTTGATTTTGTAAATGTTCATGAAAAGATATCCCAATAGAAAAAGGGATATCTTCTTTTTTATCATCTTTTGAATAGTTGTTTGCTGATAATTTATAAGAAGGAATATCTTCGTCGTTAATGTAATCATCTAGAGAAAACTCATCGACATTGTTTTCAAGATTTTCTTCAGATATTTCTTCTTCTCCGTTTTCTTGAAGCTCTTCTTCGTCTTTCCCTTCTTCAAGTACAGGATTTTCTTCCATCTCCTTTTTAATTCTTTGTTCAAGCAGAATAGTAGGAATCTCCAGCAGCTTAATCATCTGAATTTGCTGAGGCGAAAGCTTTTGTAATAACTTTTGTTGTAAACTTTGTTTTAACATTTCCTGTACAAAATATTTGTTTAAATTTAATTAAAATTCTGCATTCTTAGGTGTTCTTGGGAATGGAATTACATCACGAATATTCGACATTCCTGTAATAAACAGAATCAATCTTTCGAAACCTAACCCAAACCCACTATGAGGTACAGTGCCAAACTTCCTTGTTTCCAGATACCACCACATATCCTTTTCAGGTATTCCCATTTCTGAAATACGGTTCTTTAATTTATCATAATCTTCTTCTCTTTGTGATCCGCCAATTATTTCTCCGATTCCGGGGAAAAGAACATCCATAGCACGAACGGTTTTGTTATCCTCGTTTTGTTTCATATAAAATGCCTTAATATCTTTAGGATAATCAATTAAAATTACTGGCTTTTTATAATGTTTTTCAACCAGATAACGTTCATGTTCCGCCTGTAAGTCAATTCCCCATTCAACAGGAAATTGGAACTTACCCTTTTTGGCTGGTTTTGAATTTTTAAGAATATCAATAGCTTCAGTATAACTTAATCGAACAAAATCATTTTCGAGAATAAATTGAAGTTTTTCAATTAATGGCATCTCAGATCTTTCGTTTTGAGGTTTCGATTTCTCGTCTTCTAACAACCTTTTTTCAAGGAAACGAAGATCGTCAATGCAATTATCTATAGCATATTTAACTACATATTTAAGTATTTTTTCAGCTAAATCCATATTATCATGAATGTCATAAAAGGCCATTTCTGGTTCTATCATCCAAAATTCAGCTAAGTGCCTTGGAGTATTTGAGTTTTCGGATCTGAAAGTAGGTCCAAAAGTATACACATTTGATAAAGCAGTTGCACCTAACTCTGCTTCCAATTGACCTGATACTGTTAGATTTGTTTCTTTTCCAAAAAAGTCTTCAGAGTAATCTATTTTACCATCTTCAGTTTTTGGAGGATTTTCGGCATCCAGAGTTGTAACACGAAACATTTCGCCTGCACCCTCAGCATCCGATCCCGTTACAATAGGAGTATGTAAATAATAAAAGTTATTATCGTTAAAAAACTTATGTATAGCAAAAGACATTGCATGGCGAATTCTAAATATTGCTCCGAAGGTGTTTGTGCGGAATCTTAGATGCGCAATTTCACGTAAAAATTCCAGGGTATGACCTTTTTTCTGCAAAGGATAAGTTTCAGGATCAGCAGTACCGTAAACTTCGATTTCCTTGGCTTGAATTTCTACACTTTGTCCTTGCCCCATTGATTTAATAAGTGTGCCATTTACACTAATACTTGCACCTGTAGTTATATTTTTTATTTGATCTTCGTTGAAAGAAGCAATATCAATTACTACTTGAATATTATTAATAGTTGATCCATCATTTAAAGCAACAAAAGCTATTTGTTTATTTCCTCTTTTGGTTCTTACCCAACCTTTTGCATTTACATCACGATCAACATCTGTCGATTGCAATAAATCTTTGATAAAACTTCTTCTTTGTTTCATAAGTGTAAGTAATATAATTAATCCCACAAAAATAATATTTTTCGATCGATATAAAACACTTATTACTTCATATAAATAGGAAAAAGCAGGAATTTAACTTGATTTTGAATTGTTTTTTTTGTATATTATAAAAAATTGAATTCTTACCTAAACTGCTTTCAATTTATTCAAAGGTAGGATGGATATATTAACCTAACCAAAATTAAAGTAGAAACTTATGGAAAAGTGGATTATCAAAAACAATGTCTTCGAGAATAATGAGAAAAACGAAAAATTAATGATTGTGATAAATGACATTGTGGAAGAATTTGACAGGTTGATTCCTGCCGGGCCTCCATTAGGATTTAAACCACTTGAGCTGGTTAATGATGAAATTTCCGGACCAACGTTTTATTGGCCTTTGGGTCGTGATTTTTATAAAATAGCTTTAAATGTTTCCGATTTAAATTACAATCAAATAGCATTTCAGTTTTCACAAGAACTTTGCAGAATATATTGTGATCCCAGAATGAGAAGCTGGTTCATTCAGCTTTTAAGCCACTTATTTGGTTTATATTCTTTGGACTTTTTAGGCCATAAATGGGAAAATAATCCGCCAAACAACGAGTTGAAAGATTATTGGTACAATTTCGATTCTTATAAAAGTAATCTCTTAGGAGCAGCCTTTAGTAAAATAGATATTGTAAAATATCAGGTTGCTAATGAATGGGTACAATACCAGGTTAATAAATTAAGAAGAAAAGACAAAATTAATCGAGGCAAATTATTGATTATTGCTTACGAATTGCTTCCTATGTTTAAAGAATATCCTGAAAGTTGGCAAATATTGCCATATGTTGGAAAATGCTCAGTTCCTCCTCCTCCCTCTGATCCTAACGAAATAGTAGCCGACAGAGACACTGAACC
>JAUVLS010000121.1 GCA_030600625.1 Bacteroidales bacterium | reverse complement strand
AAACAGCAAGTTAAAAAAATATCGAACAATAAATATTGTGTGTTTATAAATTTTTTTATTTAAATTTGCAAACACAAGAAGAATTCCGAACAGGTTTGGAATTCTTCTTTATTTATTGATAGATGCTTAAAGCATAAATTTAAAAATGTAAATACAATGGCAAAAGTTTCTTACGTTACAGAACAGGGGTTAGAAAGATTAATGAAGGAATTAGAACAATTAGAGACTGTTGAAAGACCAAAGATTTCCCAGCAAATAGCAGAGGCACGAGATAAAGGTGATTTATCTGAAAATGCTGAATATGATGCTGCAAAAGAAGCACAGGGAATGTTGGAAATGAAGATTAGTAAATTAAAAGACACTTTAGCAAATTCAAGAATTTTAGATCAATCAAAATTAGATACTTCAACGGTTCAGATTTTAAATAAGGTTAAAATCAAGAATAAAAAGAATGGTGCAATAATGGAGTATACCATTGTTTCAGATAGCGAGGCAAATTTAAAAGAAGGAAAAATGTCTATAAATACTCCTATTGCAAAAGGTTTGTTAGGCAAGAAGGTTGGTGATGTGGCCGAAGTAGAGGTTCCTTCAGGGAAAATGGAGTTCGAGATTATTGAGATTTCGTTATAAACTACATAAACTATGGCTTCAATATTTACAAAAATTGTTAATGGAGAAATCCCTTCGTATAAAATTGCTGAGGACGAAAACTATTACGCTTTTTTAGATATTTTTCCTTTAGCAAAAGGACACACCTTGGTTATTCCAAAAAAAGAAGTCGATTATTTGTTCGATTTAGATGATGAAACATTAAAAGGGTTAACAGTTTTTTCTAAGCGAGTGGCAAAAGCTATTGATAAATCAATTGAATGTAAACGCGTAGGTGTTGTTGTTTTGGGACTGGAAGTGCCACATGCTCACATTCATTTAATTCCATTAAATAGCGAAGCTGATGCTTGTTTTTCTAACCCAAAATTAAAATTAACTCAAGAAGAATTTGAGACAATTGCTGAAAAAATAAGATCGGCATTTAAATAGTAATAAAGTTATACGATAAAATATAAAACATCCGAAGTTTTTAAAACTTCGGATGTTTTTGTTTATGACTAAAGTTAAAATTTGTTAAATAAATCACTCTAAAAGATTATTAATACAATATACTCGTTAGTAATTTGTAAAGATGAAAACCTGTCTGCCGACAGGCAAGATAATTTTCGTTAAAAAAAGTTAATCCCGACAGTATCGGGAAACTACTCAATCTTGATTTCGTAAACTATATTAAAAGCCGGCCTTTTAGCGAGAATTTGTGGGGAGAAAATGTTTAACCTTAAAACCCCAATGCCATGAAAACAAAAAAATCGAAAAAAGCAAATTTGGAGAATTTTAGAACTATATTCTTTCAAATTGGATTGATCCTTGCCCTCTCAGCAATCTTGGTAGCTTTTGAATGGAAATCAGGAGTGAAGATTGAAAAATTATCAAATGACGGAATAACATGGATAGATATAGAAGATTTACCTCCTGTAACAAGGCCAGAGCCTGAAAAAAAGGTCGTGAAGCCACCGGTTCCAATAGAAAAATTGATCATAGAAAAAGATGATGTAATAATTGAGGAAGAACCGATATTTGCAGAAACAGAAATTGATTGGAATGATAAAGTGGATATTTCCATTTATGAAGAACCTGAAGAGGTCGTTGAGGAGCCTATTTATTATAATTATCACGAAAAACCCAAATTTATGGGTAAAGATGATAATGCATTTAGAAAATATATAATAGAAAACATTAAATTTCCGGTTCAAGCTCAAGAAAGTGGATTGTCAGGAAAAGTTCAGGTTCAGTTTGTTGTTGATTTAGATGGATCATTATCACAAATTAAAATTTTGCGAGGCGTACATCCTTCTATCGATAAAGAAGTTTTAAGAGTAATCGAGAATTCACCAAAATGGGATCCTGCAATACAATCAGGAAGATATGTTAGAGCAATGTATGGAATTGTTATCGCATTTGAATTAAACTAATTAAATTAAAAATTGGTATAAGTTATTAAAAGCTGGAAATATTCCGGCTTTTATTTTTATGGAAAATATTTATAAATTTCTTTCCTGTGTTTTACTGTTTCAATTATTAAAATATCATTTTCTTTTTTTAACCCAACTCTATATTGACCAAATCTTATTTTGAAGTAATTATTATAGCCTTTCATTTTCTCAATTTTACCGATTTCCTCAATAGAATTAAAGTTAGATAACTGATTAAAAACAAATTGCTCAATATTATTTCTGTAATTTGCAGGAATTTTAACTAATTCTTTAAGAAACTTTTTTCTGAATTTAATTACCATTACTTTTTTTAAGATTTTGGTAATATTCTTGAGCTTCATTTAATGATAATTTTTCTTCATCTTTATTTTCCTCAATAAGTTTATAAAGAGCGAAGTTCTCAAGAGCTTCAGTTATTTTTTCGTAAGTTTCAATATCAATTTGAACAGCTATTTTGTTATTTTTATTATCAATAATATAATTTGGTTGTAGTTGCATAGTGTTTTTGTTATTTTGAATTATTACAAAGTTATTGATTAATAAAATTATTTCAAAATAAAAGATTGTTTCCTTAAATCCACAAGTCACAGGATGACTAAATAATATATGCATATCTTTTTTTGTTAAGTCACCTCATGACTATTAGCTTATTAGGGGGATGCCAGTTTTTTTTGTTTTTATAAAATCCATTATTAGCTAATTACAAATTTATTACCTTTGCATCTACAATTTAAATCATCAATTGAAAATAAAAAGGATGCCCAAACATATTGATACAGCTCCAAAGCCTGAGAATGCGGTGTTGGTTGGAGTAATAAATCAAGAACAAGATTCAAAACAAGTACAAGAATATCTTGAGGAATTGGCTTTTCTTACTGAAACAGCCGGAGCTATTCCTGTAAAACAATTTACTCAGAAGGTAAATATTCCAAATACACGAACATTTATAGGGGAAGGGAAACTAGCTGAAATAGAGTATTACGTTAAGGATAATGATATTGATATGGTTATTTTCGATGATGATCTTTCACCAACTCAGCTTCGAAATATTGAGAAGGTTCTTCAATGTAAACTGTTAGATCGTACAAATTTAATACTGGATATATTTGCAAAAAGAGCACAAACAGCACATGCAAAAACACAAGTTGAACTTGCACAATATGAATATCTTTTACCACGATTAGCCGGAATGTGGACTCACCTTGAACGTCAACGTGGAGGTATTGGTTTACGTGGACCCGGTGAAACGGAAATTGAAACCGACCGTCGTATTGTTCGTGATAAAATAGCCCGGTTAAAAGAGCAGCTTAAAAAAATTGATAAGCAAAAAGCAACTCAGCGTAAAAACAGGGGTAAAATGATTCGGGTTGCATTGGTTGGATATACCAATGTTGGTAAATCGACCATAATGAACATGTTGAGTAAATCGGATATTTTTGCCGAAAATAAGCTTTTCGCTACCCTGGACACAACAGTAAGAAAAGTGGTAATTGGCAATTTGCCTTTTTTGTTATCCGATACTGTTGGGTTTATTCGAAAACTTCCACATAGTATAGTCGAATCTTTTAAATCTACTCTGGATGAAGTTCGCGAATCAGATATCTTATTGCATATAGTTGATATTTCACATCCTAATTTCGAAGAACAAATTCATGTTGTACAAGAAACCTTAAAAGAGATAGGTGCAGTTGATACAGAATCATATATTATTTTTAACAAAATCGATGCATATACTTATGATAAAAAGGATGAAGATGATTTAACACCTAAAACTAAGGCCAATTATTCTCTCGAAGAACTGAAAAAAACATGGATGGCAAAAAACAATGAACATTGCATATTTATTTCAGCAAAACAAAAAGAAAACGTCAATATTTTTAAGCAAATGTTATACGATAAAGTAAAAGAAATCCATGCAATCCGGTATCCGTATAATGATTTCTTGTATTAGATTTTAGATATGTATTTGAGTTAAGTACATCAGACATTCCTGTCTGATGAAATGTTATCAACAGGCAGGAATGCCTGTTGTACTGGATAGAATAAAACACCTCCAAGGTTTTTAAAACCTTGGAGGTATAGTATATAATTGATTATGTTAAGAAAGATTTTTTAATAAGTTTAGTTTTGTTTCATTTCGCAACGACCCACGCATTTTTACTGATGGCATATTGTAAAGAGTAGTTTATTCTTGAACTTCTTTATTTAACTTATTTGGGTCTTGTCGAGTATCAAAAATCGTAACAATGTAAATATTTTTATAATCAAATTTGTAAAAAGCTGTCGTTTGTTTTGTTATCACACACCTGTGCAGCCCTTTTATAACTTCTGATTTTGGTGAACTTTCAGGCTTTTCTTTAAGTATCAGTAAAGATTTATCGAGTTTCTTAATGAAATTGTCTTTTACTTTTTTAGACCATTTTGTTTCCAGATATTCAAGCAGTTTTTCCAGATTTCCAGATGCTCTTTTTGAAAGGACAATCTTACGACTCATTATTTATGCTTCTTGATAAAATCTTCGTAATCTACTATCTCTCCATTCTCTATTTCTTCAATTCCTTTTAAAATTTCTTCTTTTTGAGATTGCGGTAATGTATCCCAAAAGTCCTTTTTTGATTCTCTTCTTAGAATTTTCTTTATAGAATTAAGAATACCGGGATTATCAGTTTCCAGTATCATTTTCATTAATTCCAGTTTTTCTGCTTGAATATTCATTTCTTACTTTTTCTACAAAAATACAATTTTATTTGAACCTTGTCAATCACGTGCCAAACAAACAATGCTTTACAACTTTAAACTATTTAAATAAAACATTAATCTTGATACCCGACACTAATTACCTGATACTACATTAAACTAATGTATTCTTTACCAAATATTCAGCAATCTGAATAGCATTTGTTGCAGCGCCTTTTCTAAGGTTATCGGAAACCACCCAGAAATTCAGGCTTTTTGCTTGTGAAAAATCTCGGCGAATTCTACCCAAAAAAACATCATCTTTCCCTTCAGAGTTTTTTGGCATTGGGTAAATATTATTTTCAGGATCATCCTGAACAATAATACCAGCAGAATCAGAAAGTATTTTTTTTACTTCTGTTAAATCAAAATCGTTTTCAAACTCAACATTTATTGCTTCTGAATGTCCTCCATAAACAGGAACACGAACAACAGTTGCAGTAATATTTATATTTTGGTCGTCTAAAATTTTTCTTGTTTCGTTAACAAGTTTCGTTTCTTCGGTTGTATATCCGGTATCTTCGAAAGTTCCTCCATGTGGAATACAATTCAAGTCAATAGGATGAGGATAAGCCATTTCGCCTTCAATTCCGTTTCTTTCGTTTTTTAATTGTTCAACAGCTTTTATTCCCGATCCTGTAACCGACTGGTAGGTAGAAACAACAAGTCTTTTGATTTT
>JAUVLS010000196.1 GCA_030600625.1 Bacteroidales bacterium | reverse complement strand
CAAATTGCTGTCCAAATCGTGCAATTCAAAAACAGGCGGTTCATATCCAACCATAAGTTTAGTAACCTTTTCACGAATATTTTTAGCAATTAATTTGTGCTCATTTATCTTAGTTTGGATTTCAAGCGAGTCAAGCACAGTTAACATTGCCAATCGAGAAAACTTGTCGTTATAGAATTCATCGTGTAAACATTTTAAGATTACAAGTTCTTTTAATGTATCATTTGTTAAAACCGAATCTATACCTAAAGTTCGCTTTAAGGATTTTATACTTTTTAATTTGCCAATATCATTGTATATCTGTTTTCCTGTTTCTGTTCTTCCAAAATATGAAAAATACTCATCGTAAACCTGGTTAAATAAATCCATATATGCAGGATTTTGATAAAGTACCTCATTGTTTAAATAGTATGTATTAGAAATACTCTTCATTTTTTCCTGGTAAGATAAATGACGAAATGAAGCATATTTATACTTTTTAAAATCATTAAAAAATTTGTTTGATACATCTGAAAAAAGAGAATCTACTTTCAGGACTGATCCGTCAACATCCAATTTACTTGACTTAATGTAAATTAAATATGAATTATCTTCAAGCATTTTAGAGTAAACAGCATCGAAAAAAGCAAGCTGGTAGTTTAGTTCCGATTCTGAAGAGTTCTCAATTCCCAGATGGTACCGAACAGGTTCAAAATAAGGATTCAGCTCATCTGCCAATGTTTTTTCTTTCATTTCCGGAAACAAGAGATCGTATTCCTTTCCCGGCTCAACAAAAATAAAAGCTTCGTATGCTCCTAAATGAAGAAACACATATGTTGTCTCGTCTGTTTCGAAAGAACATGAAAAATCTCCATTATCCTCAATAACACAAGCACAAAGCTCTTTTTCAGCATAAGTAATTTGATCGGAAAAAGTTAAAAAAGTAAATATTTTGCCGGCATATTCAGGCTCATTCCCTTTTAAAACTACCTTTTCCGCAAAAAGCGTAAGAGGTAATACAAAGAGTATTATCAACAATTTACTTCTCAGCATTTTTACAATGATTATTTTATTTTCTTGATTTTCATTTTTGTCGGAATAAACTTGCTTGCATCACCACCATGACGGAGAATATCTCTGATAATCGAAGAATTTATCGGAGTGTGTTCAGGCATAGTTAAAAAGAATACTGTCTCAATTCCTTCGTACATAGCTTTATTAACCTGGGCAATTGCCCTTTCAAATTCAAAATCGGCAGCTGTTCTTAATCCGCGAAGTATATATTTTGCACCCAGACTTTTACAGACATCTATTGTAAGACCTTCGAAATGAATCACTTCAATTTTCGAATTTTCCTCGAACACCTGATTAATAAACATTTTCCTGTCATCAAGCGAAAATAATGCATCTTTTTGGGGATTATAACCAACAGCTATATATATTTTATCGAATAGTACCTGTGCCCTGTTTACAATAGATTCATGCCCTACCGTAAACGGGTCAAATGTTCCGGGGAATACAGCTATTTTGTCCATAATTTTATTTTTAAGTTGATGTAACAAACTTAATACATTTGTTTGAAATATGCAGGAACTTTTATTAAATGCGATCCATACCAGGAGAATTTCTTCCCGTCTACCAATATCACTTTAGTAAAAGGGAAATCTCTTTTAAACTCTACAACATGATCGTCTGTAAAAGAATACGGTTCTGTAGACAACAGCATATATTCAGGATTTTTTTCTCTAATTTCTTTAACAGAAATTATTGGATATCTTTCTTTTCTGTTTTCAAAAACATTTTCACAACCTGCCATATTTAACATATCATTTATAAAAGTATCACTATTAATAGTCATTATCGGGTTATTCCAAATTAAGTACACAACTTTTCTTTTCGAAGAAATAGTCTTTTTTAATTGTTTAAACTGATGTTCAATATTTTCAATTAACAAATTTGAGACTTTCTTCTTATTAGTCAAAATCCCAATATCTCTAATAAGTTCAAGAGCATCACTGAAAGTTTTAACATCACTAACATAAACGTTAAAATTATCCATTAAGACTTCTATTTCCTCTTTTGTATTTTCTTCTTTCGATGCTATAATTAAATCAGGTTTTATCGAGTTTATTAAATCTGAATCAACATTTTTAGTATCTCCAACTATTGTTTTACTTTTTACTTTTTCTTTTGGATAAATACAAAACCGGGTAATTCCAACTATTTGATTATCTAACTCTAAATCAAAAAGCAGTTCTGTAATTGAAGGCACAAGAGATATAATTTTAATCGGATCATGAATAAGATTTACTCTTCTCCCTATTTGGTCAGTTACAGTAATCATAAATTGTTTAAATTAACTTACGGAATTTATTAATTATAGCAAATTACCTGATAATTGGCATTATAACAAATTTACGGTTTAAGATTTAAAATAAAATTTGATATCCAGTATGTTTTTTTGTATATTATAACATTAATTATCAACACAATAAATACTAAATAAGCCATGAAAGAAAGAAATGAATATGAAACACGAGCTGAAATAATTGTTAAACAGTTAAAAGCTAAAATTTATGAGCTTGAAGCAAAGGCCCTTGAAGCAAAGCTCAATGCGAAAAGTGGGTTAGGCGAACTTGACAAAAAAATAAAATCTCTTAAAAATCAACGAGAAAAACTGGATCAAAAATTTGATGAATTAAAAAATGCAAGCAAAGAAAAGTGGAGTGTTTTTGTTTCGGACTTTGAAGAATTCATTGAAATAGTTAATACCGACAAACAAAGTTTTTCTGAGAAAGCCGAAATCTGGATTGAAGATTTTTCAGTTAAGATTGATGAATTAGAGGATAAAGCAAAACATGCAAATGAAGAAATTAAAGTTAAAATTAAAGAACAAGTTGAAAACATAAAAAAACACAAAGGAACACTTGAAGAAAAGTTAACAGAACTTAAAGAATCGCAAGATGATAATTGGCAAAAATTGAAAGACGGTTTTGAAGAAAATCAACATAAAGTTAAAGATTCTATTAAAAAGGCTTTTGATTATTTTAAAAAATAAACTTTTAATACGTTTTAACTTTAAGATCGCCAAAAACTACATCAGCTTTTATATAAATATGGTTTGTATCTCTGTTGAAAGTATCATTCTCATACCTTCCTGTACCAAATGAAGCAGTATTCCCATTCGGTAGTTTAGCATTAGCAAACGCTACATCAACCTTTAATTTCACAGGAGTTTTTTCATCAATTTTTAAAATTGTTCCTCCGAAAATAGTATTAATTTCAATCTCTTTTGAGCCTTCAGAAAGATCAATATTTCGTAAATCGATAACCGAACTACCAAAAATAATATTGTATTCTTTAAAATTCTCGTCCTGGCCATCTATTCTGCTTTCGCTAAAGATGGTTGTATTCTCATCGACATGTCCATGCCAGAAATTAAAATTACCAACCAGTAATTTAATTCCAATAAAAATAAAAAAGAATGCAATAACGAATTTAACGAGGGGGAAATTAATGTTAAAAACAACACGAATAACAATTCCTAATCCGATAAGAATTAATAAAACTCCCCAGAATAAACCTGCTCCCATTTTCATCTGTTTTTAATTTATTTTAAAAATATAAATTTACGGATTTTACAAGGAATATCAACTAAAATTCTAATATTTCAATTTAAGAAACTTTCAATGGCTTTTTGACTTTATCTTTTAGTATTGCAATATCTAAAACTTCCATAATTTCATTCACATAATGAAAACTTAATCCTTTTAGATATATATCCTTTATTTTGCTAATATCTTTTCTATTATCATCAGATAAAATTATGTCAGTAATATTGGCACGTTTTGCAGCTAATATTTTTTCCTTAATACCTCCAACGGGCAACACTTTACCACGTAAAGTAATTTCTCCGGTCATTGCTGTTTTTTGTCTAACTTTTCTCTGTGTAAAAATTGATGCAAGTGATGTA
>JAUVLS010000297.1 GCA_030600625.1 Bacteroidales bacterium | reverse complement strand
TGCAGCCATGTGGCCTACAATGGTAAAGTTGGTTGAAGAAAAACAAATTGGAACTGCATATGGTTTAATGTATTCAATTCAGAACCTTGGTTTATGGGGTTTCCCAATTTTAGCCGGAATTATTTTAGATGCTACAAATCCGGGCAATCCTGAAGTATTAAATTATACTTATACCATATTGATGTTTGCAGCATTGGGATTCTTAGGTTTGTTTTTTGGTTATATGTTAAAACATAACGATAAAAAATATGGGCTGGGTGTTGATCAACCTCTGAATAAGAAATAAGACTAAACACATAAAAAATAAAAAAGGCACGTTTCTTACGTGCCTTTCTGGTATGTGTTAAAAGAAAAGTTTTATTTGGTTACATTAAAAATTTCATCAAACAATTCTTTATTTTCTTTTATTTTATCAGTATTTCCATAAACACAAATGGCATCTTGTGCAAGAATATCAGTCACCATTTGTTCAAAGGATTTAATATCCGTAGCATTTGTAGTTAATACAGCATTTCTTTCCGCCTTTAACTCTTCTATAGTCGTTTTTCTGAAATAACGGCCGTATGCTATTGTTCCTCTTTGTGATGCTGTTGTGGGTCTGTCCATGCGCGAAATTGTACCAATAATAAAACGAGTCATCTCTGTTTCGGTAGTTTCAAATTCGTTCAGAAACTTTGGAGAGGCATCATAATTTTCAAGTGTTTCTTTCAGGTTAGGATCACGATACGAGCCAAAGAATACGTCTCCTGATTGACTAAATCCTGTAAAACCTCCATAAGCTCCACCAATTACACGAACTTGATTTCGAATCCACTCTCTTGAAAGAATCTGATTTAAAACACGCATTTTACCATTCCATTCGTAACCTAACTTTTTAAAGTTGTATCCTTTAATTACATACTGAACCTTTGATGCTGACATTAATCCTTCGTTCTTTTTTGTTAAATCAAATTTCCATTCATTAATTTGTCCGTCACCTTTGGGTAAGGATGAAGTTAGAATTTGTAATGCTTCTGTATAAGCCGGATAATTTTCTTCTGAACAGGTTATTGCAGCAGTCATATTTTTTTGATTAAAAAGAATCTCCGCTGTTTTGATAAGCTTTTCACTTACTTCTTTATTCTTAGAATCAAAATTTTCGGTAATGTCTGTTATAAAGTTATAATAATCTAAACCACGGGTTAATTCATCAAACATTCCATCGTTTGAGTAATAGGAGCCTAATCGGGTCATGGCATAACCAATACCATTATTCTTTACATTAGCTTCAACCCTTGATTGATGACGTGTAAGAACTGCCTTTAATCTTTCTACATCATTGTATTTAGATGTATTAAGTATTTCTGCAGCCAGCTCAAATAATTTATTCCCTTTTTCGGTAAAAGCTTTTGATGTAACTACAAAATATGGTAAAAGTTTATCATCGGAGTAGTCTTCCAAATACGTACTTATATTTGTATAAAATCCACCGGTGTGTATATTTAACGCATTGTCAAGTTCCCCAAATGTATAGTTTTCGGTACTCATTAAGCCTATAATTTGACAAAGGAGATTTGCGTAAGGAATTAATTCTTGAGGAACAGCTCGTAAATCAAAATACAAATTAGCATATAAAATATTGTTTGTAAAATCAGGATGATATAAAACCGGAATATTTGAAACAGATTTCTCTTCAATATCGTACCATTCAACTTCAGGACTAATATCTGAAAGCGACAGCATAGGAATAGTTGCAAGTGCTTCCGGTGTGTCTTCTCGTTTTTGGTATTCTTTAAGCGCTTTTGTTTCTTCAACAAGCTGGATTAATTCCTCTTCGCTTAAACTGGCTTTATAATCGGCTAATTCTTTTTTGATTTGTGCTGATATTTCTTTTTCCAGTCCGGGTTGTGGTTTCAATACCATTAATAAAGCGTGAGGATTTTCAATTAATTGTTCTTTTATAATCTCTTTTAATAATCCATTGTTAATACCTTCTTTAACTTTTGCAAGCGGTTTTTCAAATTCCAAGCCTAAGAATGGATCATCGGCAAAAAACCAGCCTGGGTATGACATCATAATATACATCATTCCTTTTTGTGGAGTATTTCCTTCTCGTAAATTAAATTCCATTCGGTTTACAATACCTTCAATCATAGATTTATCAAAACCTTCGTCACTTACTTTCTGTAGTGTTTCATAAACAATTTTATCAAATTTGTTTTTATCTTCCGGATTAGCATTCTGAACTCTTATTTGAAATATATTTTGTTTTGAATTGTCAACAAATGCTCTTACTTCTTTACCAATACCAGCTTCTTGCAATGCCAGGCGCAATGGAGCAGATTCATGGTTTACTAATGCTTCTCTTATTATATCTAGAGCCATTACAAGTGATTGGTCGGTATTTAGGCCTGTAACAAAATTAAGACTTAGATAAGTATTGTCTTTTGTAGAACTGCCTTCAGGAACAGGATATGTTTTTTCGGCATATTTTTTAGCTTCGAAAGGTTTTTGTAAAGGAATTTCTACTTTTTCTTCCGATTTTTCATATTTGGAAAAATATTCAGCATCGATAAATTGCAATTCTTTATTCAAATCGGCATTACCATATAATAATACATAACTGTTTGATGGATCATAATACTTTTTATGA
>JAUVLS010000215.1 GCA_030600625.1 Bacteroidales bacterium | reverse complement strand
TCCTGGCTTAAAACCATGCTGCCTCCATACCACATAATAATAATAATAACTATTGTTGCTAATAATTCACTTGATGGTCCGGCAAGATCTTTTCTTCGCCAAATTTTATTCATTAAGCTGGTGTAAGAATTATTCTCATCGATAAAACGCTGATTTATTTTTTTCTCCGTATTAAAGGCTTTAATAATTCTTAGGCCAAAGAGTGTTTCTTCAATGTAGGACATTATTAATCCAAGTTTATTTTGTCCTTTAACAGATTTTCGACGTAACGATTTACCAATCCGTCCAATAATAGCTCCAGATATAGGTAATAATACTAGAACGAATAATGTTAGAAACGGGCTCATGATAAATAAAACAGCCAAATAAATAATCATTGTTATTGGAGCTTTTATGGCATTGTTTAAAGAACGAACAACAGAAGATTCAACTTCTTGGACATCACTTGTCATTCGGGCCATTAAATCTCCTTTACGTTCTTCGGTAAAATAGGATAGTTGTAATTCAAGAATCCTTGTATTTAATTTATTCCTGATATCACGAACAACTCCATTTCTTAATGGAGCCATTACATAGTTACTTGAATATTGTAAAAGTGTTTTAAAAAAGGCAAAAATAACAACCAATATACTCACGGTTAAAAGAGCTGTATTAACTCCTTGGGTAATTATAATTTGACTAAGAAAGTAGTAGAAATTAGTTGTAATTGCTTCGGTATTTAATGCAAACTCAACAGGACTTTCTACCATGGGCTGATTATCAAATAAAATTCCCAGAAATGGAATAACCATTGTAAATGAAAACAACGAGAATATAGTAGCCAAAAATGATAAACCTACACTTGAAACTCCCTTGCCCCAATAGGGAATCATATATTTTAAAATTTTACCAAATCCTTTCATTTCTTGATTTTATTTAATGTATAAAGTAATGAATTGACAAATGTAGAAAAAATTATATTAGCAAGTCGGGAATTAATGAGCATTGAACTTTACGGAAAGGATTTTTATATTTTTTTAACATTCTTAAAATTGAAAATATATAAAAGGTTGAATTTCTGTAGATTTAGCCTGGTATAATATAAAAATTACAATAACAGCAAGAAGAACTTTAACTGTTATGTGAGATTTTATAAACCATCCTCTATAGTTTTCTTTAAACGATGAAGGCAACCAATGAATTGTAAATCCCAAAATTATTATAAAAAATATTTTATAATATGATGAAACCATTACAGGTATAAGTTCCAGTTGAAAATTGCCGGTAATTTGTTTTATCATTCCTAGAGCATTTTCCATATTTTCAGCCCTGAAAAATATCCATGCAAAAGTCACAAGGTGAAAAGTTGAAAAAACTGATACAAAACGGAAGAATATATTTTTGCTGGATCGGGATGTGTAATATTTGCTCAAAGATAAATTCATTTTCACCCAGAGTTTTTGAATAACAAGCCCAATACCATGTATCCCTCCCCAAATAATAAATCTCATGCTTGCACCATGCCAAAGTCCTCCAAGTAACATTGTAATCATAATATTTACGTACATTCTTACTTTCCCTTTTTTGTTTCCTCCAAGTGGAATGTATAAATAATCACGTAACCATGATGATAATGAAATATGCCATCTTCTCCAGAAATCGGTAATATTAATTGCCTTATAAGGAGAGTTAAAATTAACAGGTAATCTGAATCCAAGTAATAAAGCAACACCAATTGCAATATCTGTGTACCCTGAAAAATCGCAGTATATTTGAATGGAATATCCATAAACAGCCATGAGGTTTTCAAAACCGGTAAAGGATAATGGAGACTCGAATATTCGATCAACAAAATTGATGGAGATATAATCAGAGATCAGCATTTTCTTAACTAATCCATTAAGAATTAAAAATACAGCATGTCCAAATTCTCGTTTTGATAATTTAAACTTTTGATACAATTGAGGAATAAACTCTGCTGCCCGAACAATCGGCCCTGCAACTAATTGAGGGAAAAATGAAACATAAAATCCAAAATCAATAATATTTTTTACCGGTTTTAACTTGCCGCGATATACATCAACAGTATAGCTTATGGTTTGAAAAGTATAAAAGGAAATACCAACAGGCAAAATAATTCTGGAGACATTAAACGATGAACCTGTCAGGCTATTGGTCCACGAAGCTAAGTAATTTATAACTTCAAAATCTGAATGAAAGGTGGTATTTATAATATCGGTAAAAAAGTAAGTGTATTTGAAATAAGCTAATAAACTAAGATTGATTATTATACTTGTTGCAACAAAAAGTTTTTTCTTTAAGCTTGTTTTTGCACTGTAAATTAGCTGCCCAAGAGTGAAGTCTGCTATTGTTGAAAATATAAGTAAAGTAAAAAAATATCCTCCCGACTTATAATAAAAGAATAAACTTATAAAAAACAGGTAGGCGTTTCGTAAAGGATTTTTCTTGTATATAACAGAGTAGATGACTAGTAAAAGGGCATAAAATCCCCAGAAGTAAAGCCTTGTAAATAATAATGGTTTTGCTTCGGAGTATAATAATATGTCTTTTAAAAAATCCATTAATTTTCAATCAAATCAATTAATGCTTTTGCAAATAATTCTCCCTGTATTTCATAGCCGATTCTTTTAAAGTGTAATTTATCTTCACTGCTTAATCCTTTTTCGTACCATTTGAGGATTGAATTTTCGCCACCCATAATTGAATAAAAATCCCAAAAACTAAGTTGAAAATCGTTACAAATTTTCAGAATATTATCTCTGACAAGAAGAATGTTGTTGTTCCTGAACTCTCTGTTTTTAAGATGATCATTTGGTGTTACAAGTATAATTGCAGCATTGGGACTGATGTTTTTTATCTGTAAAATCAAATCTTTTAATATATATTCATGCTCCAGGTCTGGTAAATCATCATCATAAGCCTCGTTTGTTCCTAATGAGATTATGATTAAATCAGGATTGATTATTGCTAAATGACGAGAAAAATAATCACACTTTAAATATGACTGCGCTGTTGCACCATTAACACCAATGGTATGGTAATTTATTTTTGATTTATCATTTTCGAAGATGATTCCATATAACTCAAAAAAACTACTGGTATCGTTTATATTAATACTAACCGAAATAGAATCCGTTAGCTTATCTAACTGAATGACTGAGTAAGCATTTTTTGAGATGACTTTTTTGTCATTTACTTTTATGCTAATAGCACTATCTGTATTATGAAATATTTTTACTGAATTAAAA
This sequence comes from Bacteroidales bacterium, assembly GCA_030600625.1. The sequence goes on along the minus strand of JAUVLS010000215.1, from coordinate 430 downwards.
AAATACTTTTTTGGATAATTGTATTTTTCATTTTTCATTTTAATACTGAAAAATGCAAGTGAGTCATTCGTTCTAACAGTAATTCCCGACAGACCCAGTTTACAAGTTTTTTCAGCATCAATATTTTTACACCATTCCCAATCTCTTGAATAATCAACTTTATAAAAAAAAGGATTGTTAGTTTGAGCTATTGTATAAGGGAAAATAAACCCGGGAGAAACAATGGTATCTTCTTCGGCATAAAACTGAAATAGTTTTTGTTTGATTTTTTCTGTTAAAAATCCTGCTTGTAAATGAGAATCGCCAATGTGAATTATATGAATAGTATTACTTTTATCTGAATTTAAATTCTTGAATTTCTGAATCAAAGAATTAATATTATAATTACCATTTACTGAAATTAAATTGTCCTTACATTGAATAAATGGCA
>JAUVLS010000246.1 GCA_030600625.1 Bacteroidales bacterium | reverse complement strand
AGAAATTGATGAGTCTAAAATTACTTATCGATATAAACCATTTCATGTAAAACCTCGAATTATTTATTGGGATGATGTTTCAGATTTTTATATACGCTATTATAAACCATTTAAAGAGTATGGAGGACATGGTCTCCAGCGACATTTTAAAAATGGAAAAGCTTTTACTGTTTCTGGTAAAAATGGTTTGCAATTAATTTTAAAAGACGGTAAAAAAATTCTAATCGGAACGCATAAGTCTAAAGAACTTGAAATGGTTATTGATAAAATAAAAAACAGGCCTGAGTAGGCCTGTTTGAATTAGATATAATTTTATTTAAAATAGTTTATCTAAAACTTCTTTTAATGTTTCCAAATCAGGATTAATATCAAAAATATGTTTTGGTTTAAGGTATATTAGTTCGTTTTCACGTTTAAATTTTTCTTCACCACCACCAGTAATATTTAACATTACTAAAGCATCTTTTTCAACGGTACCATCATTTACAGCTTTAATTAACGTTGATGTTGCAACTGCTGCTGCAGAATGAATATCATTACCTTCCAGCTCTTCAAATAATTTACCTGCTTCAATAAGTTCTTCGTTAGTTGCAGTAAGAACATCGCCACCGGCATCTTTCATAGCGTCATATAATCCTCCCGGTATTGAATAATTAGGCCTTCTGTTTGATAATACTTTTGAAATAATTATTTCGACTTTTTTACGTTCTTCGTCATCGTCCATTGGTAATATTTCGCGTGAATTAGCTCTCCATGCGTCTTGCAATATTTTAAACGGTTCGTTTTGTGAAACCATTAATTTCATTTTGTTATTACCGAATCTACCATCTTCTATTAGCCTTAAATTAGCTTCCCATGCAGCTATTGCACCTGTACTACTGCCGACAGCCTGAAAGTAGTAGTCCGGTATTTTTCTTATTTCATGTACAGCAGAAAGAACAGTAGTTCCCATACCTTCGCGTCGGGCAATATTTTTAGCACCACCTTCAGGAATAAAACCATCTAGTTGGCAAGCCAGGTTAGATAAATGAATGGCATCATAATAATCACTTCCACTTTTTGTTGCTACTAATTTTACACAGTCGTTAATAGGTTTATTAAACCACATAACGTCTAGATAGTCTTCAGGAACACACAATAATAATGGAATATTGTTTTCAGAACAAACACTTGCAAATGCTCTTGCTGTGTTACCAGCAGATGCAACTACTAAAACTTCCTTTTCATCATCTGAAAGCCTTCCACATACCGCATATGCTTCTGTTTCTTTAAATGAACAAGTTGGGAAGTTAGCTCCTATTTCAGGCCAATATCCACTAAATGTAATATAAAGATTACTTAAACCTAAATGTTTTGCTAAACCTTCACTTTTGTATGTTATGGGAGCTGATGAGCCTTCCAGTGTTTTATGTATTGGTAACCAGTCTGCAAATCTGTATATACCATGCGATTGGTCTTTAACATCAATTTGTTTTTTCTGATATATAGCACGAATTAAAGAAGGTTTATCTTCTCCCGGAGCATTTAAAGTCCAACCTGCATCTTTAAACTGTTTGCCGGTATTAACTGATTGTAAAATGTATTCTGTTGCTTTAAATTCTTTTGACATTTTTTGTTTCTCTTTTAATAAATTAATCGGTAAAAGTATAAAAAATGAATGGTTTATTATATAATTTATGATTCATATTAAAAATTAAACTTGGAAGTGTAATAAAATACAACAATTCAATACTAATATTATACAATTCAGTACATTTTGGTGGATTTGCTTTAAAAGGTATCATATTTTTGAATTGTAAATTAATTTGAAAAATTCTGTACGGCTTAATGAATTTTTTTAGTACATATATAACACCCAAAATCATTCTGAATATCCTGTTAGGATTAGCAGTATTCGGAATGATTTTTATTTTGTTTACCGTAAATAGAATGAACTCGCTTTTAAATACGGAAAATTCAATTAGTAAGTGCGACAATTTCCTTTCAAAGTTAAAAATTGTTGCATTATGAACGAAAATAATTATTGCCATATTACTATGGAACAAAGGTTCAAAATAGAAGCTTTATTAAAAGCAGGGCACAAAGCTACATTTATTGTATTGATGATGCACCCGGAACTAAAATCAGAGATAAATATGATAATGAATTAATAATATGTGGTGTAATTGAAAATTGTAGTTCCTTAACTCTTAGAGATAAAAATCAACCTAAAATTTATCAATTAACTTCAGAGCATTTAGCTTACGCTTTTTATGCAACAACTGATAATATGGTTCAGTTGGAAGAAAATAATCTGAATGTTAATCGATCTGGTATTATTACATTTCAGCAAAGAATTCAAAATAGATATAAAATTTGGGAAGATATTGTTTACAGTGCTTTTTTATTTATTAATGTAATTATACTGTTAATTTGCTTAGGATATATTGGGAATAAATATGCCTATAGAAAAGAAAGGGAGTTGTTTACAATTTTGGGGATTGGAATTCATGTTTTAACATTAGTAATTTCTAAAACATATATTTATTTAATAGCAATAATTGGATTAGTAGTTGGCCCTTTGGCATTTTTAATACAGAAATTATGGTTAGAAATATATATTAACAGAATAAATTTTGGCCTTATTGATTTATTTATTATTCTATCAATGGCCCTTTTAACTGTTTACTTAGTTTGTTGTCCTAAAAGAAAACTTGAAGACCAGTTAAAAACAAAGTCTATTCAACTGAATTCAATATAAGTTCACTTTATATAGTTATTAAAGGTTATTTTTTAAAGAGTGTTATGATTTGCGTGTTTAGATAGTAAAATTGAAATTCATAATGCTTAAGAAATTATGAAGTTCAATGAGTTTGTTATAGCTTGTCAATGTATTGTATGGAAAAACTCTTCATGTTTTTTTGTTGATTAGAAAATACCTCTTCTTTAATATCTGGATTAAATAATATATCGTAAAATTGATGATCAGTAAAAAATACTTTTTCAGGTTTATCTTTTTCATACAGTTCAAGCCTGATTTTTATTGGATAGTAATTTTGCTTATTTATATAGAAATACGAAGTTTCGATATATCCGGGGTTTTCTGTAAAATTGCGATTATAACTAGGAATCGTGGTTTTGTCTTCCAGAGTTGTTCGTACACAAAAACACTCGGTGTTATCAATAATGGTATCATTTAATAATTCAATTTTATATTCACTCTGATTTTTGAGTGTAAAATCAAGCATAGCCTGCATAGTATATGGAGTATTTTTTTTCCAAAACCGATTACTTTTTTTAATTTCAGGATATTTGAGTAAATCATAGAACCTT
>JAUVLS010000270.1 GCA_030600625.1 Bacteroidales bacterium | reverse complement strand
TTTCCAAAAATATTTTTAAAACGTATTTGGAATATCAAAAAAGAGATTATTTGGAATATTTGGATTTTATCTACTATTTCTGTCAGTTATTTTCTTTATTATAAAGCTTTAGGCATATTTGATATTGATTTTAATATGATTGTTGGTTTAATATTAATTGCTATTATACCCATTACCGGGCTTATAATTGTTAATCAACACAGGAAGTTGCGTTCTTATCTTGAACTTGCCGAAGGAATTAATAAGAAACTGGAAGAAAATAAGTCAATCGAAGAAAAATTAGTGCATTTCAAATCAGATTATGTAAAAGACAACCTCTCAATAAAAGTAAGCTTACTATTGTTTATTCGTGCAGCCAATAATTATATTGAAGTATTCTGGAAAGAAGGCGATAAACCTAAAAGTCAAATGATTAGAACCAGTATGTTTAAAGCTGAGGAATTATTAAAAGAGCATAAATTTATTTTTAAATGTCATCGTTCATACATGGTTAATATCAATTTTATTGATAAAATTGAAGGAAATATTCAAGGATATAAATTGTTTTTTGAAAACCTGGATTTTTCTATACCTGTTTCTAAAAATTTCGCGTATAAATTAAAAGAACTTATTTAATTCACGTCAAAATCTGTTTTATTCGTCCCTGAATATAGATTTTTCATCCCTAAACATGGCCTTTTAAACCTAATCTTTTACTGTTAATACCTATTTTTTCCTTAATACAGGGATTCCTATTAATTTTGTGGTGTTTTAAAATAATTTTTGAATATTATGAATCCATTAAAAATAGGGAACTTAAAAGTTAATTTGCCAATAATTCAAGGCGGAATGGGAGTAGCTATCTCATTGTCAGGATTAGCATCTGCTGTTGCAAATGCAGGAGGCATAGGAGTAATTTCTGCTGTTGCAATAGGAATGACAGAGCCTGATTATATGAAAAATTATCGTGAGGCAAATAAAAGAGCATTGCGTAAAGAAATAAGAAAAGCAAGAAGCTTAACAGATGGTGTTCTTGGTGTGAATTTAATGATTGCAGTAACAGATTATGAGGAGTTACTTACTGTTGCTCTTGAAGAAAAAATTGATGTAATAATTTTGGGAGCAGGATTACCTTTGAAAATGCCTCAATATGTTACTGAAAGGGGATTTGAGAATATTCATACGAAATTTATTCCAAAAGTTTCATCAGCAAAAGCTGCCAGAGTAATTTTTTCATATTGGGCAAAAAATTTTAATTATATTCCTGATGCAGTTGTTGTTGAAGGCCCAATGGCAGGAGGCCATCTTGGATTTAAAAAAGAAGATTTAACAGGCGAAGTTGTACCATTGGCTGATTTAGTTGAAGAAACCGTACTGGAAGTTAGTCGATTTGAGAAAGATTTTGGAAAGGAAGTACCGGTTATTGCAGGAGGCGGAATATATTCGGGCAAAGATATGTATGAAATTATGCAAAAGGGAGCAAAAGGAGTTAAAATGGGAACTAGATTTGTGCCAACGCATGAATGTGATGCATCGATTAAATTTAAAGAAACATATATAAATTCGACTAAAGATGATATTACTATAATTGATAGCCCTGTTGGATTGCCAGGTAGAGCTATACGAACTAAATTTGTTGATCAAATTAATGCCGGTAATGCAAAGCCGTTTAAATGTCCATGGAAATGTTTAAAATCTTGTGATTTTAGAAAAGTTCCTTATTGTATTGCGCAGGCTCTTTTTAATGCTGCTCGCGGTAATATGGATGAGGGTTTTGCTTTTGCAGGATCTAAGGCTTATTTGTCAACAAAAATACAGTCTGTCTCTCAGGTTGTTATGGAGTTAAAGGTAGAGTATTACAAAATGAAGTACCTGGAGTATTTAAAAAACTTTCTTGGTCAAAGATTTATACCTGAGCGAATTAATATCCCCAATGTTATACCTAATATTGGATTAAAACTTGCGTAAAAAGTACTAAGATTAATTTTTCTTGATATTCTTATAGTTGTATTAAATATATGTTTATATTTGTACCAAATTTTTTAAAATTATATTATGAATAAAGGAACAGTAAAATTTTTTAATGAATCAAAAGGTTATGGATTCATTAAAGACACAGAAACAGAAAAAGAGTACTTTGTACACGTATCTGGTTTGATTGATGAAATCAATGAAAATGATGAAGTTACTTTCGAAATACAAGAAGGTAAAAAAGGATTAAATGCAGTAAATGTGAAATTAGCTTAGCCTAAAAATATTTAATGCTCATTTAAGATTTAAGTCTTACTAATTTTAGTAAGGCTTTTTTTATTGTAAATTTTTTATAATTTCACATTAAACTTTATTCAAGAATAAGTATCTTAACTTAAAATGAATCTAGATATAAATAATAACCATAAAAAATAAATCATGAAAAAACTATTTTTAATTGCCCTCATGTCGGGGATATTTTTTACATTTTGCACAAAGCAAGAAAGTGCTAATAATCCGTTGTTAGTAGAATACAACACACCATTTGATGTTCCTCCGTTTGAAAAAGTAAAACTGGAACATTTTGCTCCTGCTTTTGAAGAAGCAATGAAACAGCATAAAGCTGAAGTAGAAGTAATTTTAACAAATCCTGAAGAACCAACATATGAAAACACTGTTGAAGCTTCTTATTATGCCGGCAAATTGCTAGGAAAAGTAGGCACTGTTTTTGGCACTTTTAATAGTGTTAATATAAGCGATGAGATACAAGTTCTAGCTCAGGAGATTTATCCAAAGTTATCTGCGCATGGTGATGAAATCAGGCTAGATCCAAGATATTTTGAAAGAATAAAAATTGTTTATGAAAATAAAGATAAATATGACTTGAACGAAGAACAATTATTTTTGCTGGAAAATGGTTACAAAAGTTTTATTCGTAGTGGAGCTGCTTTACCGGAAGATGAAAAAGAAATTTTAAAACAAATTAATCAGCAAT
>JAUVLS010000187.1 GCA_030600625.1 Bacteroidales bacterium | reverse complement strand
AAAATACCGTAAATTACTTAATGAAAAATACAAAACAGAAGACAGTCTAAGTGTGTATAATTCTGACCAAAAATCAGACATTGATTCACTAATAATATTCTCAAAGGAAGATAATTATGTTGATATTAACCACTACATTTTCGAAATAGAAAAACCTTACTTTAGCTATAAATATGACAGCATAAAACCTGACAATTCTAAATCACAAAAGTTAATTCCTAAAATTCAAATTTATCAACGCACTTTTTATACCGATCATATTGTTAGCCAGGTAGATTTTGGCTTTTTAAACTCAACTTACCAAGCTTTTACAGGAGGTGCAGTATATTTTAATCCCGGATTTAATGTTTTATTTAAAATCGGCGCATATGATTTATTAGAAGATTACAAAATTATAGCAGGCGTAAGATTTTCTGCCGATTTTAATAGTAATGAGTATTTAATAAGTTTAGAGAATTTAAAAAGGAAAATTGACGAACAATTTATTTATCATCGACAGAGTTTTGAAAATATAACCGAAAATTTTATTTCTAAAACTCAAACCAATAAATTAATGTACCTTCGAACAATTCCTTTTAGTCAGATAACAGCTCTAAAAGGAACCTTAATTCTGAGGCATGACAGACAAACCTATTTAGCTATCGACAGAAATAGTTTACAAGCCCCGGATGTACATAAGCCCTGGGCCGGAATAAAATTCGATTACATTTTTGATAATACCATCAGCAAAGGCATTAACCTTTATAATGGTACGCGATATAAAATTTTTGGTGAATACTATAATCAACTTAACAAATCAAAAATGGACCTTTTTGTTATTGGTGCTGATTTTAGACATTATCAGAAAGTTCATCGTGATTTGATTTTTGCTTCTCGTATAGCGGCAAGTACTTCATTTGGTAATAGTAAGTTAATTTATTATTTAGGCGGTGTTGATAACTGGACCAACTTTTCTCAAGCTACACCAACCTTTATTCCTTTAAATGAGATACCAATAAATGAAGATGAGAATTATGCATATCAAGCAGTTGCAACAAACCTCAGAGGATTCCCGCAAAACATAAGAAACGGAAATAATTTTGCACTCATAAATACTGAGCTGCGCTTGCCTGTTGTTAAATATTTTTCAAATTACCCAATCAATTCATTTTTTTGGTCAAATTTGCAAGTAGTTGGTTTCTTTGATGTAGGTACTGCATGGAGTGGATGGTCGCCTTATTCCGATGAAAATGCATACGACAAAGATGTTATTGAACGTGGCTCATTAGTGATTACACTCGATACAGAACGTGATCCAATTGTTGCAGGATATGGTTTTGGTGTAAGAGCAATGATATTTGGCTATTTTGCCCGTTTTGATTGGGCATGGGGAATTGAGAATCAACAAATAACATCTCAGATTTTCTATTTCTCACTAAGTTTAGATTTTTAAAAAACATTATTATGAGTATAAACGAAATTATTTTACTTATCGTTCTTGGATTTTTAGCAGGAATTGTTGGAGGATCATTAGGTTTAGGAGGAGGAATAATAATAGTACCTGCATTGGTTTTTATTCTGGGCTTTACTCAGCACCAGGCACAAGGAACAAGCCTTGCTGTATTGCTTTTTCCGATAGGAATACTAGCCGTAATTAATTATTCCAAACACGGTTATGTTAATTTTAAATTTGCTGCAATATTAATAGTTGCATTTGTATTAGGAAGCTACCTGGGTTCAGAAATTTCTGTACATTTACCTGAAAAAATACTTAAAAAAGTTTTTGGGATTTTTTTGTTGTTAATTTCACTCAAAATGATTTTCAATAAATAATGGATTTAAAAAATAAGATAAGCCAATTAGTAGAAAAACACTACAGTCAAGTTGTTGAGATCAGAAGACACCTACATCAAAACCCTGAATTATCTTTTCAGGAGTATGAAACCTCAAAATATATTACTTCGCTTTTAGATTCATGGAATATTAAATATAAATCAGGAATAGCAAATACAGGAATTGAATGTATCCTGGAAGGGGAAAATCCACAAAAAAAAGTTATTGCATTAAGGGCAGATATGGATGCATTACCTGTTGAAGAAGAAAATAATGTTCCATATAAATCAAATAAAAAAGGTGTAATGCATGCATGCGGACATGATGCACACACAGCATCATTGCTTGGTACATTACTTATTTTAAAAGAACTAAAAAATCATTTTGAAGGAACTATCAAATTTATATTTCAGCCGGCAGAGGAAAAGCTTCCCGGCGGGGCAAAACAAATGATTGAAGAAGGTATCTTGGAAAATCCCACACCGGAATTTATTTTAGGTCAACATGTTTATCCTGAACTTACATACGGGAAAGTGGGATTCAAAAAAGGTGTATATATGGCATCATCTGACGAATTGTTTCTTACAATAAAAGGCACAGGAGGTCATGGAGCAATGCCTGAAAGAATAACGAATACTGTATTAATAGCTTCCCAAATAATTGTTGCACTGCAACAGATACCTGCCGAATTTGCTCCGAGCAATATACCTACAGTATTATCTATTGGTAAAGTAATTGCTAATGGTGCTACAAATGTTATCCCCAATGAAGTTTATCTTGAAGGTACATTTAGAACCATGGATGAAAACTGGAGAAAAGATGCTCATAATAAAATAATAAATATTGCAAAATCAATTGCAGAAAAGCAAGGAGCAACAGTAGATGTTAATATTAAAAAGGGATATCCTGTTTTGGTTAACAATGAGAATACTACTGAAAAGGTAATTCAATATGCAAAAGAATATTTGGGTGATGAAAATGTTGTTGAATTAGATATAAGAATGACTGCTGAAGATTTTGCATATTATTCACAAAAAATTCCAGCAACATTCTATCGATTAGGAACATCTTCAGATACCGAAAATATTAATCCATTGCATTCTGCCAACTTTAATATTGATGAAAAATCTTTAAAAACAGGAATAGGAACAATGGCATATGTTTCAATTCAATATTTAAATAGTTAAACACGTGTTAAAAGAGTAATTAATTCTATTAAACAATATTATTTAGAATCGTTATAAATTAGTTGAAAAAAAGTATTTAATTGCTTTTTTGTTTTTCAATTTAAATTAAGGAAATAATTTTGTGATGAATTAACATTTTAAACTAAAAATAAAAAAATCATGGCTTACGTAATAACTGATGATTGTACAGCTTGTGGCAGTTGTATCGACGAATGCCCGGTTGAAGCAATAAGTGAAGGTGATATCTATAAAATTGATCCTGAAACTTGCACTGACTGTGGTGCTTGTGCTGATGTTTGCCCAGTTGAGGCTATTCATCCGGAATAAGTTAAAAGCTAATAAAAAATTGCACCCGCTTAATCAAGCGGGTTTTTTATTTTGTTAAATTGATCTTTTGGCGGGAAACTTTTATTGTTAAATTATTCTTAAATTTCACCCACTGATATTTAACCTAATTAAAATTTACGCTTATGTCTTTAGTTGAAGAATTTGATAAAAGAGGAAACTGGTTCTTCAAACACAGAAGTTTTTTACCAGTAATCTTATATCCATTAGCTACTATAGTATTAATTTTAGGATTTAAACAAGACATTAAATTGCCGGAATTGAGCTGGTCAATTATTTGTTTAGCTATATCACTTTTAGGACTTCTTGTCCGGGTTTTGGTAATTGGATTTACTCCGAAAGGGACATCCGGAAGAAACACAGCAAACCAGGTCGCCGAAACTTTAAATACAAAAGGAATATATTCTGTAGTACGACACCCTCTTTACCTTGGCAACTTTTTAATGTGGTTTGGGATAATTCTGTATGTCAATAATATTTGGTTTGCTATAGCATGTATATTGCTATTTTGGCTTTATTATGAAAGAATTATGTTTGCCGAAGAACAGTTTTTAAAAGGTGAATTTGGTGATCGGTATTTAAAATGGTCGATGACAGCACCACCATTTTTCCCAAAATTAAGTGGCTGGCAAAACGCCAATCTAGAGTTTTCGTTAAAAAATGTTTTAAAACGAGAATATAATGGACTTTTTGCATTA
>JAUVLS010000217.1 GCA_030600625.1 Bacteroidales bacterium | reverse complement strand
GAAAATACATTAATTGCTGCTAAAGAACTTTGCTGGGAAAATGAGGAAGAAATTCTGATAGCTATTTATACAGAACTGGGAATACATTTCAAATAAGCTTTAGTTTAATTTTATATTTTAGGGGTATTAAATTCGGCATACGTTTTATAGAAAAAATTTGATGCACAATATCAGTGATAATAACTTAATCCAAAAAATTAAGCTTGGCAATAAAAATGCTTTTGACAGCTTATTTTTTAAGTATTATAAACCTCTATATCGATTTGCTTTACACTTTTGCAATAATTCTACAATAGCAGAAGAATCCGTTCAGAATACCTTTATAAAAGTTTGGGAAAATAACACCAAATTAAGTACTACTGAAGAAGTTGGGAAATTATTATTTACTTACACCAAAAACGAAGTTATAGACGAAATTAGAAAATATAATACTAGAAAAAAATACGAAGAATCGGTTATTACAGAAGTCATTATAAATGAACAATCAATAAACAACGATAAAAATAGAGTAAAAGCCATAATTGAATCAGCCATTGAGCAGTTACCAAAAAAATCGAAAGAAATATTCCGGTTAGCAAAACAAGAAGGTTTAAGCATAAAAGAGATTGCCGATTATTTAAAAATATCAAATAAGACAGTTGAAAATCAACTTACTATTGCATACAAGAAGCTACGCCGGTATCTTCAACCTTTTAAAAATCAGCTTAATTATTAGGGGATTAAACTTTCAGAACCGTTATACAATTAGAATGAAAAAATCACACAACATATTTAAAAATAAGGAAAGAGTAAAAAAGGATTTTGATCTTGATATCGATAAGATATTAACAGATCATAATTTAAATTATTCTGATATTGATTTTGAAAATAAAGACTCTGATGTATTAAAATCATATCGTAATTTAAATTCTCAAATTAATAAAAACTCAAATTATTTTAAAAATCTAAGATCATTTATTCCTTTCTTTAACTATAAAGCAATACTAAAACCAGCTTATACAATTGTTCTTACAACAATAATAATATTTGCAGCTATTGAGTTTAAAAAAATAAACAAGGATGTTGAATATGCAGAAATTACAGTTGATAAAGGCGAGAAAATCACTTTGCATTTAAATGACAATTTCACAATCTGGCTTAATTCCGAAACAACAATTAAGATTCCAATGGAGTTAAAAAGAAATGCTAAGATTTTTTTAGATGGAGAAGCCTATTTTGAAGTTAATAAAGATAAGAAAGTAACAATTATTTCTGGTGGAATTACTTTTGAAACTAAAAATTGTGATTTTCATATCAATTCCAAATTCAATGACGAGTTAGTAACTCATGTAAAAGAAGGTAGTTTGGATTTCTATAATCCTGATTTTCCAAAATCTACTAAATTAAGCTTAAGCAATGGAGATAAAGCATTATTCAATCCTATAGTAAACTTTATAGCTGTTGAAAAAGAAAATGACACAAACTATTTAGCCTGGCATACAGGATTATTAAACTTTGACAATACAAGTTTAAATGAAGTATCAGAAATTATATCACGTTATTTTGACATTCCTGTTCAAGTTGCAAACCCAGACTTACAATATAAAAAATTTACAGCATCATTTAAGGATGCAGATATTGACGACATTCTAGATAAATTACAATTAAGCTTTAATTGCAAAATCTCCGGAGATGGTTGCAAACTAATTATTAATTAAAAATTAAAACCATGAAAAAAATTATAACTACATTATTAACCCTTTTGTTTTTATCTAATATTAATTCTTTTGCTCAAAAGGATGATCCTATAAAAATGAAACTTCTTGATGCAGCAGGAGATAAAACTTTTTTAAAAGATTTTCCATTCCAATTAGATCCTGGAGAAGAAAAACAGTTCCCGATTCAATTACAGAAAAAAACTTGGTATCATTGGTATGCATTTTTATCTGAATACAAACAATTTCGAATTACCATTTATGATGAATATGATAATACTACTTTTCAAAATAAAGAAAATGCAATAGATGTAATCAACTTTTCTACGAAAAGTAATAAACCTGTCAAGTATATTTTAAATATAAAAAACACATCTGCCAAACCTATTACCAGCACGATATTATTAATGTATGCCGGAAAATTCAATCCTAAAAAAGATATAGTTTCAAATCCAATATTAGATAAACTAGGAGCAGCATCAAATGGAACATATTTAAAAGATTTTTCTATGAATTTGGAGCCAGGTGGAGAAGCACGTTACTCACTCGTTTTGTCCAAAAATTCAATCTACGAACTTTCAACTTACCAATATGAACCAAATCAGTTTGAAATAAAGCTTTTTGATAATAAGTCAAAAGAGCCACAAGTTCCAACATCGATGGAAGTAAATAATAAAATTACATCTTTAGAATATACAATAAACGAAACGGGTATTTATCATTTATTTGTAAAAAACAACTCATCTAAACAGTCAAAAACAGTTGTTCTTTTAACTTTTGTTGACAGGATAGAAGATATACCTATTTCAAAGCAAACTGTAAATCAAGATCAGCCCAAACTTGAATATGCCGAAAAAGATAAAAGCTATTACTTTGTAGTTGATGAAATGCCTAAATTCAAAGGCAAAAAAAACAATAACAAAGAATTTAGAGAATTCATTAATAAAGAGATTAAATATCCACAAGAAGCAATTGACAAAAAAATTGAAGGAAGAGTGTTTGTTCAATTTGTCATAGGCAAAGACGGATATATTAAAGATGCTAAAATAGCCAGGGGAGTTCATCCTTCAATTGACCAGGAAGCATTAAGAGTAGTATACAGTTCCCCAAAATGGAAACCAGGAATTAAGGATGGAAAACCTGTAGATGTTATGTTTACGTTTCCAATAACTTTTAAACTACCTGAATAGTTTCTTACCTCCAAATTCTTTCTTTATTCAATGCCCGTTGGTAATTGCGGGCATTTACATTATGCTGTGAAAGTGTTTTTGCAAAGTTATGGTATCCTGAAAAATCAGATTTAGCACAAAAGTACAGGTAGCTATGGCTTTCATAATTTAAAACCGCATCAATAGCCGAAATAGAAGGAATAGATATTGGTCCCGGTGGTAATCCATAACGCTTATAAGTGTTATATGGCGAATCAATCTGTTTATGAACATTCAAAACTCTTTTAATAGAAAAATCACCAAGAGCAAATTTCAATGTTGGATCGGCCTGTAAATGCATTCTTCTGCGTAAACGATTAATATAAACTCCTGCAACTCTTGGCATTTCTTTGCTATAATAAGTTTCTTCATCAACTATAGAAGCTAGAGTTGTTACTTCTTCGGGAGTTAAATTTAAGATCGCCACTTTCCTTTTTCTCTCATCATTCCAGAACCTTTGGTATTCTCTGTACATCCGGTCAATAAATTTTTCAGCTGAGGTATTCCACCAAAACTCGTAAGTATTTGGTAAAAAAATACAAGTGAACGTTTCTTGTATTAATCCATATTCTGTAATTAAAGAATCATTATAAAGCAATTTTATTAGAGTTAGCGAATCGGGCTCAATTTGTTTTGAAATCTTTCCGGCTAATTGTTCTCTTGTTCTTATACTGTTAAAAACAACCTTAACAGGATCTTGAAATCCTGATCGTAATTTATCGATCAGATCATTATTATTCATTAAACTATCCAGTCTGTACCTT
>JAUVLS010000065.1 GCA_030600625.1 Bacteroidales bacterium | reverse complement strand
TCGATATTTTTTCGCTTACTTCAAGACTTTTTTTCAGGGTTCTGTTAATAAGATGCATATTAACTAATATTGCGATAGTTACTACTCCAAACCCTAATATTAACTTTTTAGCAATAGTAAATTTAAAATTCATAACCTGGTATTGAGTTTAAAATTTATTAAGATTCTAAGATAAGAATTAATTTTTAGATAGGTTTAAATATAATTTTTTTTATTGGAAATATTCTAAAATCGATAAAAACTATTTTAGTAAAACCTTAAATCCGCAAGCCGTGTTACGGCTAATCGCTTAATCTACAAACGAATAAAAATCCACCTGCGGATATTAGATAAAAAAATGATTGGGTCATATTATAAAAATTATTATAAATTACATTTTCTTAAAGATACTTTCAGGATATACAATATTTGCTAAAAATAATCCATGAGCAGGAACAGATACTCCGGCATCAGATCTATTTTTACCTTCAATAATTTGTATAAAATCTTCCAGTAATATTTTATTTTTCCCAATATCGATTAAAGTGCCAACAATTGCGCGTACCATATTTCGTAAAAAACGATCGGCAGTAATTGTAAATTTAAGTTTGTAATCATCTCTCGACCAAAATGCTTCTGTTATTTTACAGTTATTGGTTTTTACATCCGTATGTAATTTGCTAAAGCTCGTAAAATCTGTAAATTGAAATAAAAGTTTACAGGCTTCATTCATTCGATTAATATTCAACTTTTGAGGCAGATAATATGATGATTCCAACATAAAAGGATCTTTTTGCTGATGTATATAATAATGGTATGTCCTGCTTGTAGCATCGAAACGAGCATGAGCTTCATTCTTTACATCGAAGATCTTATGTATGGCAATATCTTTTGGTAAAAGTCCATTTATCTTAAAAAGAAACTTTTTATCCGAATGTAAATTTATTTTAACAGAATTAAAATGAGCTACAAAATACGAAGCATGAACACCGGTATCTGTTCGTCCTGCTCCGGTAATGTCTATATCTTCTTTTAAGATAGTTGAAAATGCTTTAGTTAAAACATCCTGAACCGAAATAGCATTAGGCTGAATTTGCCATCCATGATAGTTTGTTCCTTTATAACTAAGCCTGATAAAATATCTATTTTTCACAGTAAAAATTTAACTAATACAAAGTTATAATTAAAACTCTAAATTAACTATATAATCTAAGTTTCTTAGTATTTCGTTATTAGAATTTATTAAACTCCTTTAACATTTTTTAACACAAAATTGAGTTAATATTGTCCTGATTTTACAATGACAGAAGTAGAATTATTACAATTATTTTAACAAAATTATTTTATGTATCTTTTCAAAAATTATGAACTATGAACGAAACAGTTGATATAAAAGAACTGAATGATCGAATAGAGAAGGAAAGTTCATTTGTTGATATGATTAAAATGGAAATGGGCAAGGTGATTGTTGGTCAAAAACATCTTGTTGATTCTCTTTTAATTGGTCTCCTTTCTGATGGGCACATTTTACTTGAAGGTGTTCCCGGTTTAGCAAAAACATTGGCTATTAGTACATTATCGAATATTGTTGATGCAGATTTTAGCCGTATTCAGTTTACACCGGATTTATTGCCTGCCGATTTAATTGGCACAATGATTTATAGTCAGAAAAAAGAAGAATTTCAGGTTAAAAAGGGGCCGATTTTTACTAATTTTGTCTTAGCTGATGAAATTAACCGTTCTCCTGCAAAAGTACAAAGTGCTTTATTAGAAGCAATGCAGGAACGTCAGGTTACAATTGGTAAAGAAACGTATCAACTTCCAAAACCGTTCTTAGTAATGGCAACACAAAACCCTATCGAACAAGAAGGTACTTATCCCTTACCGGAAGCACAAGTTGACCGTTTTATGCTTAAGGTAGTGGTTGATTACCCTAAAATGGAAGAAGAAAAACTGATTGTTAGGGAGAATATTGCTAAAGAATTTCCAAAAGCGAATACTATTCTAAAAAAACAAAACATCATTGATGCACGTAATGTTGTTAAAGATGTGTATATCGATGAGAAAATTGAACGATATATTTTAGATATTGTATTTGCAACCAGATTTCCTGAAAAATATGGTTTGGAGAAGTTTTCTGCAATGATTAATTTTGGTGGTTCACCACGTGCAAGTATTAATTTGGCTTTGGCATCAAAGGCTTATGCCTTTATTAAGCGTCGTGGGTATGTTATTCCGGAAGATGTTCGTGCAGTATGTCATGATGTATTGCGCCACAGAATTGGATTATCATACGAAGCCGAAGCAGAAAATGTAACATCTGAAGATATTATTACGGAAATCCTGAATACTATTGAAGTTCCATAAAAGTTACATACATCTGTCAAATGAAAAAAATAATTGTACTTCTGTTAATTGTAGTTTCGAGCTTAAACGTTCTTGGACAAAATTTTGTAGGTAAACATAAGTTAACGATCAAAAATGAGATGAAAGAAAACCATAAAGACTTCTATTTTTCGAAAGAAGTTATGGGTAAAAGTAGTTTCATTAAATTTGAAGATTTTGATGGTTATCGTACTTATTTGTTTGTACTAAATGATGATGGATATTGCAAATATCAAATGTTAATGTGCGATTATAGTTTATTAAAAACAACAATCGCCCAATTAAACCAAAGCTATGAGTATAAGCAAAGCCTAACCTGGTACGATTATGTTTCAGGAAAAGAAAATTTTGTTATCAAGATCAAAAAAGAAGAATGGTATTTTTCTGTTATTACTAAGAAGCTCGAAGAGAAAGATTGATGTAAAACCACTAAATTAATTGGGTGTGGAAGCTTCAGAACTACTTAAGAAAGTACGAAAAATAGAGATTAAAACCAGAGGTTTATCAAAAAATATTTTTGCAGGCGAATATCATAGTGCGTTTAAAGGTCGTGGTATGGCTTTTAGCGAAGTACGTGAATATCAGTATGGAGATGATGTTCGAAATATTGACTGGAATGTAACTGCTCGTTTTAATCATCCTTATATTAAAATATACGAAGAAGAGCGCGAACTCACGGTAATGCTACTTGTTGATGTGAGTAATTCACGTGTATTTGGAACACAGTCTCAATTAAAGAAAAATCTTATTACCGAAATTTCTGCTGTTTTATCTTTTTCCGCAATTCATAATAACGATAAAATAGGAGTGATTTTATTCAGCGATAAGGTTGAAAAATTTATTCCTCCTAAAAAAGGAAGAACACACATATTAAGGATTATAAGAGAGTTAATCAATTTTACTCCTGAAAATAAGGAAACAAATATTGCTGAAGCGCTTCGTTATTTAACCAATGCTATAAAGAAAAGAAGTACAGCTTTTTTAATTTCTGATTTTATTGATGATGACCCTGATTCCGGATTGCCGCGATTTGACGAGGCTATTAGAATTGCAAATCGTAAACACGATATTATTGGATTAAAAATATATGACAAACGTGAAAAGGAAATTCCTTCAGTTGGTATTATTCGTATGAAAGATGCCGAAACCGGAGAATATGCATGGGTAGATACAACAAGCGTAAGTCTTCGTGAAAATTATGCTAATTGGTATAGAACTATGGAAATGTCTGTTAGTGATACTATGGTTCGTGCTGGTGTTGATTTTGTTTCAATTGCTACCGACGAAGATTATGTGAAACCTTTAATTAAACTCTTTAAAAAGCGATAATTGAATTTATTTTTGATTTATGGTACGAATATTTAATACATATAAACTTTATTTTATTCATTTAGTAATACTAAGTTCATTGTTTTCGGTTGTTATGGCCCAAAATGTAACAGTAAAAGCTAAAATGGATACAACAGAATTTTTAATTGGCGACCAGGTTGGTTTAGAATTGGAAGTAAAACAACCAATTAAAGAATTTATTGGAATCCCTATATTTAAAGAAGAGCTTACAAAACAAATTGAGATTCTTGAGCAATCAGAAAATGATACAACTTTATTGGAAAGCGGACATTTTATTATCAAAAAGCGATTATTGATTACAGCATTTGATTCAGGCTATTATGTACTACCTCCAATTCCTTTTTTATATTATAGCGATACTTTAAGGTCAGAGCCAATACTATTTAAAGTAAATACTATTCAGGTTGATACTACTCAAGCTATTAAAGATATCAAGATGCCTTACGAAGCACCATTAAGTTTTGCTGAAGTATTTCCATGGGCTGGAGGTGGGCTGGGTTTAGTTATTCTGGTTTTAGTTATTATTTATATCATCAGAAAAATACGCCGTAATGAACCTATAATAAAACGGTTTAAACCCCGTGAGCCGGCTCACATCATTGCTTTACGCGATTTATTTAAGCTGAAAACAGATAAGCTCTGGCAACAGGGAAGGATTAAAGATTATTACACGGTATTAACTGATACTCTTAGAATGTACTTGTGGAACAGATATGCCATTCGTACTATGGAAAGAACAAGCGAAGAAATTTTAGAGTCGCTTAAAATTTCAGAGTTCAAAGATGAAGATGCATTTAATACCTTAAAAGACATATTTTATACCTCTGATTTGGTGAAGTTTGCAAAATTTACACCTCTATTTGATGAACATGAAAAGTGTATGAGTGGAGCTTTCGAATTTGTGGACAGAACTAAATTGATAATTGAAGAAGAGATAAAAGAAGTGAAAGTTGCAAAAGATGAGAAGGGGAAAGTTGAAATACTTGAAGAACAAAATAATTAGTTAGGTGATAAGATGCTTAGTGCCTAAGAAAAGTAAATTATGAATAATATAACATTTGTAAATCCAAATTTATTATACCTGCTACTTTTAATAGTACCTGTTATTGTGTGGTATGTGCTAAATCATAAACGAACACATGCCAGCATTCAGGTTTCTACTATAAAAGGTATTGGCAAAAATCATATTACATATAAGCATATTCTACGACATGTAGTTTTTGCATTAAGAGTTCTTACCATTGCATTAATAATTATTGCAATTGCCAGGCCACAATCTACTTTGAGTTGGAAAAATGAGGAATCTGAAGGTATTGATATTGTGTTAGCTTTAGATATTTCAAGTAGTATGCTCGCTCGTGATTTTCAACCTGATCGACTAGAAGCAGCAAAAGATTTAGCAATTCAATTTATTGCAGGCCGTAGAAACGACAGGATGGGATTAGTTGTATTCAGTGGCGAAAGCTTTACGCAGTGCCCTTTAACAACAGATCATAGAGTGTTAATAAATTTTTTTAGAGATATTAAAAGTGGAATGATTGAAGATGGAACAGCTATTGGAATGGGATTGGCAACTTCCGTTAGCCGATTAAAAGATAGTGATGCGAAAAGTAAAGTGATAATCCTTTTAACAGATGGTGTAAATAATAGAGGAGCAATAGCACCGGTAACTGCTTCTGAATTGGCTCAGACTTTTGGAATAAGAGTTTATACTGTAGGGGTTGGAACAGAAGGAATGGCTCCATATCCTGTACCAACTCCATTTGGCATACAAATAAGAAACGTACCGGTTGAAATTGACGAGGAAACTTTGCAGGAAATTGCTCAAAACACAGGAGGCGAGTATTTCAGAGCAACTGATAATAAAAAGTTAAAACAGATATACGAACAGATTGATCAATTAGAGAAATCAAAAATTGAGGTAAAAGAGTTTAGTCAAAAAGATGAAGAGTTTTTAGCGTTTGTACTATTAGCTGCATTTTTACTTTTATCTGATATGATATTAAGAAATACATTGTTAAGACAAATACCGTAAAATTAGTTTCAAGTTTTAAGTTCTTAGTTTAAAGTTATTAACTCGGAACTCGAAACTCGGAACTCGAAACTGTTAATTATGTTTAGATTTGGAAACCCGGAATATTTGTATTTATTGTTAATTATACCAGTTTTAATCCTGTTATTTGGGTTTGCACAGTATTATAAGAAGAGAGCACTCAATAAATTTGGTGACATGAGTGTAATTGAACAGTTAATGCCTTTTGTATCTAAAAGTCGTCCTGTTCTTAAATTCATATTTTTAACAATAGCTATAGTAGCCATTATCTTTGCATTGGCTGATCCTCAATTTGGATCAAAACTTGAAAAAGTAAAACGTAAAGGTGCCGAAATAATTATTGCCCTTGATGTTTCGAATAGTATGTTAGCCGAAGATATTAAACCAAATAGGCTTGAAAGAGCAAAGTTAGCTATATCTAAGTTAATTGATAATATGGAGAATGACCGTATTGGTTTAATTGTTTTTGCAGGCGATTCATATATCCAGGTACCTGTTACTTCGGATTATTCTGCAGCAAAAATGTTTTTATCATCTATAAACACCAATATCGTTTCGAAACAAGGAACAGCCATCGGTTCAGCAATTGATTTAGCCATGAATTCATTCACCCCTGAAAGTAATATGGAGAAAGCCTTAATTATTATTTCAGATGGTGAAAATCATGAGGATGATGCTGTAAAAGCTGCTGAGTTAGCTAATGATAAAGGAATTACAATACATACCGTAGGAATGGGAAGCCCTCAAGGAGCTCCAATACCTTTACAAAAAGCTTATGGACAAACTATATTTCAACAGGATAAAGATGGAAATACGGTCATTAGTAAGTTAGATCAAAAAACTTTGCAAGAAATAGCTTCTGCAGGAGCTGGTGTATTCATAAGAGCTAATAATACTCAAATAGGATTGAATAAATTATTTGAGCGTATTAACAAAATGGAAAAGAAAGAAATGGAAGAGAAAATTTATACCGAATTTGAACATCGTTTTCAGTATTTATTGGGGATAGCTCTTTTCTTTATTCTTATGGATGTTTTTATGCCTGAGAGAAAAAGTAAATGGTTAAAGAATTTTAATTTATTTAAACTTAATGAATAATTATGAAATGGATTAAAATTATATTTATTTATAGTTTGGTAATGATGGCAATGAATGCATTTGCACAGAAAGAGCGTAAATATATTCGTCAGGGAAACAAAGAATTTGAGAATGCGAATTTTGAGAACTCAGAAGTTTCTTACAGAAAAGCCGTTGATTTAGAAGAAAAAAAATCTCATGAGCCTGCTTTTAATGTGGGGGATGCCTTGTATAAACAGGAAAAATATGAAGATGCCATTGAGCAGTTTAATAGTTTGGCTGATGTTGAAGTAAGTAAAGAAGAAAAGGCAAAAATTTATCATAATATAGGAAATTCATTATTACAGAGCAATAAGTTGCAGGAAAGCGTTGAAGCATACAAAAATGCTTTGCGAAATAATCCGAACGACATGGAAACCAAATA
>JAUVLS010000174.1 GCA_030600625.1 Bacteroidales bacterium | reverse complement strand
AGGTAATACGAGTTTATTTCTGCTTGTATTATATTCCATAATTTGTAATGATTTTGTGCAAAAGTAGCTATTTTGATTTAGCAATCAAAGATTTAAAAATTAATTATTTGCTTATAATCTGTAATTTGGCAAATTTTAGTAATAGTTGTTTTATTCCAACTACTTCGAAATTTACTACAGCTTTGTTATTAGGAACTACTCCTTCAATTTTTTCGACTGTACCTAATCCAAATTTATTATGTTTAACGATCATGCCTTTTCTAATTATGGATGGATCATCTGGTTTAAAACCTGCATCAATCTTATCTTGAGCATCTTTTCGGTTGGCATCACTAAGTTTTACCAGTTTTTTATTTATTAAAGGAACTGTTGCATTTACTCCTGGTTTTCTTTTTTCAAATCGGGGTTTCGATGAGTTCTCAAAAATATTATTATTGGTAAATGATGGTAAAGATTCTTCAAAAAATGATTCAGGCAATTCAAGATATTGTTCATCAACTTCTTTTATAAACCTGCTTGGCCGGCAACTGTTTGGTTCTCCACATTTGTATCTTTCATTTGCATAAGAAATCACAACAGATTCTTCGGCCCTGGTAAGTGCAACATAAAATAACCTACGTTCTTCTTCAAGTTCCTTTTGCGAACCAGATGACATAGGCGAAGGGAAAAGATCTTCTTCTAATCCGGCCAAAAATACGTACTTAAACTCAAGTCCTTTAGCAGAGTGCATAGTCATTATAGTTACTTTATTAAAATCGTCATCTTTTTCGTTATCCTGATTTGTTAATAAAGCCACGTTTTCCATGAATTTATCCAGCAAAGGGAAAAAATCAGGATCATCATTTTCATCGACAAATTCTTTAATCCCGTTTAAAAGTTCTTCAACATTTTCGTATTTTGTTTGCTCTTCGTGTGATTCAGGATTGTGCAATTCTTTTAGTATGCCGGAATCTTTTGCCATTCCCATTGCAGCATCATATGCATCAAGGCTTTTAATATCTTCTGCAAAACCTTGTATTAATGTTCTAAACTTCACTAATTTGGTAGTAGTCCCAGCGTTTAAGCCAATCTGGACCTTGTCAATTTCGTTTAGTACATCCCAAATATTTTTATTTTGGGTGTTTGCATAATTTTCAACTCGGGAAACTGTAGTTTGACCTATTCCACGAGCAGGATAGTTGATAATTCGCAATAATGCTACATCATCTTTTCGATTGATAGCCAAACGGAAATAGGCAAGAACATCTTTTATTTCTTTACGCTGATAAAATGAAATACTTCCAAAAACTTTATATGGTATATTAAAACGGCGTAATGCCTCTTCAAAACTTCTTGATTGAGCATTGGTTCTGTACAGAATTGCAAAATCTTTATAGTCATATCCGTGTTCAATGGTAATATCCTGAATAACTCGTGCAATAGTATAGGCTTCGTCTTTGTCAGTTTCGGTTTCGATTACCTTAATTTTATCACCATCGGAATTTTTAGAATATACCTTTTTCGGAATCTGCTTTTTATTTTTCTTTATTAAACTATTGGCAGCTTCTACAATGGTTTTTGTTGAACGATAGTTTTGTTCTAATTTGTAAAGTTGATATCCCGGATAATCATTTCTGAAATTCAGAATATTTTCGATTTTTGCTCCACGAAAGGCATATATGCTCTGAGCATCATCGCCTACAACACAAATGTTTTTGTTTTTTGCGCTTAGCTTATTTATAATAAGGTATTGGGCAAAATTTGTATCCTGGTATTCATCAACAAGAATATATTTGAATTTGTCCTGGTATTTTTCAAGAATATCAGGATGATCTCTAAACAGGAGATTTGTATTCAGTAATAAATCATCAAAATCCATAGCATCCGCCTTTTTACATCGATTAGCGTATATCATATAAATTTCGGCCATACGTGGGCGTTTGCCCTTTTGATCCTGAACAATAATCTGTTGATTATTACTATAAGCTTTCGCAGTTACCAGGTTATTTTTGGCACTGGAAATTCTCCCGTAAATTTCGTTTGGTTTATATGTTTTATCATCTAAACCAAGCTCTTTTATAATTTTCTTCACAAGATTCCTGGAGTCAATAGTATCGTAAATAGTATAATTAGAAGTATAACCAATATTTTCAGCTTCCATTCTCAAGATTCTCGCGAAAACAGAATGGAATGTTCCCATCCATAAAAAACGTGCTACATCATTACCAACCATTTTTGCAATACGCGATTTCATTTCGGCGGCGGCTTTATTAGTAAAAGTTAATGCCAGTATCTTATGCGCGGGAATACCATTTGCAAGTAAATGTGTAATTCTGTAGGTTAGAACCCTCGTTTTTCCTGATCCTGCTCCGGCAATAACCAACGAAGCTCCCTGATAATTTATAACCGCTTCTTTTTGTGCCTCGTTTAAATCTTGTAAATAATCGTACACTATTAAAAATCCTTTTTAATGTTTTACTCTAAAATTTTTCAAGATGTAAAAATATGTTCTATTATTTGTCAAACCAAGATACCCTGAAAGTATTTATACACATTTTTTTGAATCTGGGTAAGATAAAAGATTTAGTTAAAAATCCTTAATAATATTGATTAATACTATATTTAGTTATTTGGAAATATGGAATATTGGAATATTGGAAAGATAGATGGATCGTTGAATGGTTTGTTTATTAGTAAATTAGTTTATTTGTAAAATGGTTAACCGGTTAATAATGGTAAACAATAAAATTTATTGAAAACCCAAAACCCTGAACCATCAATCCATCAATCCACCATTCCATCATTATATAATAAAAATATACTTTACTTACTATCAGACTATTCATTAATATAAGGGATAACTCTGGCTTGCTAATATATTTCATATTGAATCTAGGGATAATAAAAAACATATTTGCCATACAATTTTATTGAATGATAATTGTTATTATTGTAGTTTCCATAAATGTGAGGTGAAATTATTTTTGAGATGAATGTGAGATATTTATTATTGTTTTTTGTGTTGATTTTTAGTTTGAATGGATTTAGTCAGATTTCTGCTCCTGCAGATTTTTTTGAGGCTACAGAATATTCAGATAGTGATTATGTTTTTGTTTTTTGTACCGATGATGCAAATGGAGGTAGTTTAATTGCAGATGATTCAACAGGCTTAGGAGCTTATGATTTTGAATGGTACAAGTTTAACGAAACCACGAATAATTTTTCAGATGTTCTTGTCGACGATATTTCAATTAATACAGATTCAACAAGTTCTGTAATTTCAAATTTAGCAAATGGTGGTTATAAAGCAGTTTTAACTAATGCTGATACTACACAAGAATATGTTGCCTGGATTTATAATAATGCTGATATTGATGTTGAAATTCAATTTCACTCCGATAATGATTGTGATTTTTTAGCATTATTAACTGATCCTTATTACCATACAACAATGTACTTTGATACTCCGTTAAATTATTATGATACATTAACAGGAGATTCATACACTTTTCAAAATAGAATAAATTTGTATGAATGGACTCACGATAATTCAGAATACGATGGTTTTAGAAGCTATAATGGGCCTTTTACAAGCACAGCGGAACTTCCTACGGAAAACACCATCTTTTCTGTTATGGTAACCGACAGGTTTGGCTGTCAGGCTGAGGATAATATTGAATATACGGCAATTGAAACAAAAGCAGATTTTTCATGGACATCAATTGATTATAAAACTGAAGAGATTTTAGATAATGGAAGTAGTGAGTCTGAACTGTCAGGTCCGGCACCTTTGTTGGTACGGTTTACAAATGAATCATTAAACGGACAGAATTACACCTGGTTTTTTGGAGATACATTATGGAACAATGATATCGATACAATAATAACAGATGATTTTCTATTTGAACCTGAACATACATATTATTATACTGTTGCCGATTCGGGTAAAACGTATATTATGCGATTATTCAGCGAAAGCGAATATGGCTGTAGGGATTCGATATTTTTTAATATTAATGTGGAACCATCTGTAATTGAGTTTCCAAATGTATTTACTCCAAATAATGATGATTATAATAATGTATTTATTTTAACTGATTATCAATCCATAAGATCATTTAAAATAACAATTTTTAACAGGGTTGGGCAGGTTGTTCATGAATTTGAAGGTGATGTTCGCGACTGGGAAGGTTGGAAAGGTAAGGTAAAAGATGGTAACCGTGATGCTCCTGCAGGGAATTACTTTTTTGTTGTTGAAGTCTTGGGATGGGATAATGTTAATTATAATAATAAGAATCTGGGAAAAATATCAAACACTCAAGCCACAGGAGCAGAAGGTGACCAAGGTGCAAGTTCTAATAGTGGAGGTAGCATGTTTGGC
>JAUVLS010000221.1 GCA_030600625.1 Bacteroidales bacterium | reverse complement strand
TTCTGTATCTCTAAAACATCTTCTTTGCTTCGTACAAACGAATGAGCAATAAAATCAAGATCCTGCTCAATAGCCAGTTGGATAAATTCCTTATCTTTTTTACTTAATGATGGTAAATTAAATGCAACATTTGGAACATTCACACCTTTTCTGCCCTTAACAACACCATCGTTTATAACTTTACATAACAAAGAACCGGATTGTTTTTCAATTACTTTTAACTCAACAGAACCATCATCAATTAATATTGTTGACTGATCAGGAACATCTATTTCAAAATCTATATATGAAACATAAATACATTCATCTGTTGTTTCTTTAGAAGGATCGCCAATAACCTTAATCTTTTGCCCTGCTTTTAGTTCTACAACTTTATCGGTTTTTACAGTTCTAACTTCCGGTCCTTTAGTATCTATTAAAAGAGCAATTTTTTCAGATACCTGTCTAACATCATTAATAACTTTAAGTGCTTCTTTGGGAGTTTGGTGAGCAGTATTCATGCGTACAACATCCATTCCTTCTTTATACAAAGATTCAATAAATTCAGGAGTACAAGTCTTATCCGATATAGTTGCAACAATTTTGGTTTTCTTTATCATAGTTTAGTTTATAGTTTAGAGACACAATGCATTGCGTCTTTACAGTATTCCGAATACTGTTATCATTACAAAGATTATTTCGTTTTTAATATTCTAAGGCTTTCAAGAGCTAATCTATAGCTATCTAATCCGAAACCCGAAATACTTCCCAAACAATTTGGAGCAATTAATGATTTGTGTCTATATTCTTCCCTGCTAAAAATATTTGATATATGCACTTCAACAACAGGTGATTTAATAGCTTTAATTGCATCTGCTATAGCTACGGATGTATGCGTATAAGCTCCTGCATTTAATATAATTCCTTCATAATCAAAACCGGTTTCATGCAATTTATTAATTATTTCTCCCTCAACATTCGATTGATAATAATCTATCTGAATATTTCCGTAATGTTCATGAAGTAACTTCAGGTACTTTTCAAAAGTGATTTCTCCGTATATATCTTTTTCACGGGTTCCTAATAAATTTAGGTTAGGTCCGTTAATTATTTGGATTTTCATATGCTTTTATTTGATTTATATTAAAGATAACGAATTGAATATTATCTTCATCAGTACATTAACTTTTTATTGTTACTCGTTCCCTCAAACCCCTAACACATCCCACTCGTGAACCTACATGCCTTAACTCATATTTACTCTCATGTATATGATTAATATATTTATTATAGTTTGAGAATTTTTAAATCGCATGCAGGTTTCATATTTTCTTATTTAAATCTAATACAAATTTAAGCATAAACATTAACTTTGAAAGATGGTGCTTCAATTATTAACAATTATTTAATGAACTGGGAAAACAGTATAATACAATTTAGAAATTTTTTAAAGCTTGAAAAATCTTTATCTGATAATTCCATTACTGCCTACGAAACTGATATCCGAAAATTTGTTACATATCTTGAAATAAAAGAATTGAACATTGCTCCGATAAATGTAAAGTTACAGGATTTAAAAAAATTTATCGAATGGGTCAATGAGCTTGAGTTAAATGCCCGATCACAAGCCAGAATAATTTCCGGATTAAAAGCATTCTTCAAATATTTGATTCTTGAAGATATTATTGAAACAGATCCGAGTAGTTTGTTAGAGTCGCCCAGGTTAGGCCGCAAATTACCAGAAATGTTATCTCTTGAAGAAATTGATCGTATTATTGCTGCAATTGATTTAAGTAAACCTGAAGGACAACGAAATAAAGCAATTATTGAAACACTGTATAGTTGCGGACTTCGTGTATCGGAACTAATTAACTTAAAAATAACAAATTTGTATTTTAATGACGGTTTTATTCGGGTTGTTGGTAAGGGCGACAAGGAACGTCTTGTACCAATTGGCCAAAAAGCTATGAAAGAAATAAAATATTATTTTCAGGATCGCAATTTGCAACCAAACATCGATAAATCAAGTCAAAATATTGTTTTTCTAAATCGCAGAGGCAAACAATTAACGCGTGTTATGATTTTTACAATTATTAAAAATTTAACCAAAAAAGCAGAAATTAAAAAAAATGTTAGCCCACATACTTTTCGCCATTCATTTGCCTCTCATCTGATCGATGGTGGTGCTGATTTACGTGCCGTACAGGAAATGTTAGGCCATGAATCTATTATTACAACAGAAATTTATACGCATCTTGACCGTGAATATTTGCGTGATGCCATAATCCGGTTCCATCCTAGAGCATAAAAATATTTCAGGTTTAACTCCTTTCAGTCGTTGAGCTCTCCGCTAGCTGGCGGATCGGTTCAGGTTTCAGATTTCAGATTTCAGATTCCAAATTTTAAACTTGAAACTTAAATTGTTCAATCTAAAAACTTAAACAATTGCACTCCTGTCTGCCGACAGGCAGGGATTTACTAACAAGCTGATAATACGATTGCTAATTTTGAGGTATTTTATAAGATTAGCCGCTTAGCACCTTTAAACTTATTTACCAGTAAACTATTTCACTATTAAACCATTTTCACAAACGTTTGCAAAAAGTATTTAAAATAATTAAGTATTGATTTATCAGATTTAATCTTAAAATAATTAATTTAAATCCTTCGATTTGGCAATTTTTGAATATATTTGTATTCTGCAATATTTTTTATTAAAACAATCATATTCAATTATTTACAAATATAAAATATATAAACAATGTCAAACGTAAAAAGAGTTTACACTTTTGGAGATAAAAAAGCAGAAGGTAATGCTACAATGAAAAACCTTCTTGGTGGCAAAGGTGCTAACCTTGCTGAGATGAATCTTCTCGGTGTACCTGTTCCTGCTGGATTCACAATTACAACCGAAGTTTGTACTGAATATAACCAAAAAGGCAAAGATGCAGTTGTTGAACTTATAAAAGCTGAAGTTGAAGCAGGTATTGCTGCTACAGAAAAAACAATGAATGCTAAATTCGGTGAAAACAGTGAAGGTTTTCCTCTTTTAGTATCTGTACGTTCCGGTGCTCGTGCTTCTATGCCCGGAATGATGAATACTGTTCTTAATCTTGGCATGAACGATGATACCGTAAAGATTGTTGCTGAAAAATCGGGGAATGAAAAATTTGCTTACGATTCATATCGTCGTTTTATCCATATGTATGGTAATGTTGTTATGGGAGTTGAAGCTGAGCAAGGTCAACATGATCCTTTTGAGATAGTACTTGATAAGGTTAAAGAATCTAAAAACTATGCATCTGATGCTGAATTTACATTAGAAGATTTAAAATTTATCGTAGAAGAATACAAAAAAGTAGTAAAAAAATATGCTGATACAGAATTTCCAACTAATCCATGGGATCAGTTATGGGGTTCTATTTGCGCCGTATTCGATTCATGGAATACTGAAAGAGCAATTTTATATCGTCGTATGGAGCAAATTCCTGATGAGTGGGGAACAGCTGTAAACGTACAAGCTATGGTATATGGTAACATGGGAGACAATTCAGCTACTGGTGTTTGTTTCTCTCGTGATGCTGCTACAGGTGAAGATCAATTTAATGGAGAGTATTTAATTAATGCTCAAGGTGAAGATGTTGTTTC
>JAUVLS010000201.1 GCA_030600625.1 Bacteroidales bacterium | reverse complement strand
GGACCCGGGAAAGTATGTCGGGCAATATACCTGTTTCGTCGATAAAAATCAGGTAATTCTAATAAATCATGTCTTGGTATTGTAGTAAATGTACCATCACCCCACTCTACTTCAAGCTCCTTCCTGTCAACATTACTCAATGTATAAGTATATGTTGTTACCGTAATTTCATACGTTAACTCTGAAATTTGTGTGTATGTAATTTCTCCTGCCCTGTTGTGTGTGGCATATAAATCTGACGAACCCACAAAAAGAAGAATAAGAACTATAAATATTTTTAATTTGCTAAAAATCATCAAATTCTATTATTTGTTTTGTTTGCTTTAAATTAAATTGATAACCCTTTTCTTTTTTTCCATATTTCAAAATTAGCAAGTTTTTTTGATCAAAATATAAATCTAAAAGTATGGTATTTGAAATTTTCAAAGATTTTAGTTCATTTTCGATCGAAGCTTCATAATGAAACCAAATAGCTTCTTGATTTTTCTTTATTCCTATATAATTAATTATTTTATTCTCACCCCCTTCTTCAGTGATTTTAAAATGACTCGAAAAATATTCATCTATTTTTTTTTGATATTTACTATAATTTTCTTCATTATCAAAATCAATATTTACCTGGTATAAATGTGCAAATAATAATTGAAAATCATCTTTGAAAACTTTAAATGATAATGAAATTTTATTTTGCTCCGGTAAATAATCCATATTTATTATTGATACATGAACCGGATGCATCAAATTAAAGATGCTCATAAAAAAAATAAAAACACTATTTATCCATAAATTCATAAGCTAAAATTACTATTTTTTTATTTCTTTGATAATAAATTATAGAAAAACAATTATGTCAATTTTTTATTTGTATTTTCAATTAGGTATTTCGCATATCACAGATATTCAAGGGTATGATCATATATTATTTTTATTAACCCTTTGCGCCGTTTATTCCATAAAACAATGGAGAAATGTTTTTGTTTTAGTAACTGCCTTTACTATAGGGCATTGTACAACATTAGTATTAGCCACATCAAATTTAATAAACATTTCATCGACAGTAATTGAATTTCTCATTCCTGTAACAATATTAGTAACAGCAATTGTAAACATTGTTCAGAAAAATGATTATGTAACACCTAAATTACATACAATCAAATATGCAGTTGCTCTGTTTTTTGGATTAATTCATGGTTTAGGTTTTTCCAATTATTTAAAGAGTTTATTAGGAATGGAATCAAATATTATAAAACCTCTTTTTGCTTTCAATATCGGAATCGAATTAGGTCAAATATTTATTGTTCTCATCATTTTTAGTATCACTGGTTTATTAACAAATTTTCTAAATTTTAATAAGCGTGAATGGAGTATGGTATTGTCAGGCGTAGGATTGGGAGTATCAATAATTTTAATTATAGAACGATTTCCTTTTTAACAGCCTTTATATTTGATATAAATCATTGAAATATAATTGGAAACTTGATTAATATTAGTTATTTTGGGGATTCGATTATTCAATCTATTTTACCAGTTATGAAAAAATTAATATTATTTTGGATTTTACTTGTTATAACAAGTATTTCTATAAAAACTAATGCTCAGCAAATTGAAAATCTTCGAATAAAAACATTTGAAGATAAATTAAATCTGATATATGATATAGTGCATGAGAAATCCGGTCAATTATTTGACATCAAAGTTTTATGTTCCGACGATGGTGGAACAAGTTTTAATATTCCGTTAAATTCTGTTTCCGGGGACTATGGTCGTAATATTGAGGGAGGAAAAGATAAAATTATCGTGTGGGATGTATTGAAAGATAGAAAAAACATTAAAGGCGAAGATTATGTTTTTAAAATTGTAGCCACACCAGGTAAATTAGAAAATCAAACCGATAATGTTGAAGCATTTTATTTCGAATTAGTTGATTGTTATAAAAAAGATAAAAAAATTATATGTGCATTAAAAATCACAAATAATGGAAAAAAACGGGAACTTAAGATGATAAACCGTTTAGCACGTATTTATGATTTTAAAGGGAAAAAAGTCGAGGCTTACTCATCAAAACTTGGAAGAGTGCAGGGCAATGCCCGATATGCAACACCAACACTAACATTTCAACCTAATCAAACAGATATTGCATTATTTAGTTTTGATATTACAGATGGTTTTTCAAACAGAATTAAAATGCTTGAGTTTGGTGTCGAAGTATTGGAAATAACTTATGGTCTTGATCTGAAAACAGGAAATATTCAGTTTAAAGATATTTCATTTGACAATCCTCAAGAGCTGGCTAAAACAGAATTAATATCTCGAACAATGAGCCTCAATATTGGCCCCGAAATAACTCGTATCGTAGACATACAGCCACCACAGATAAGTTTTAGTAAACCTCAATTAATGAAGGATAAAGCTACAAAAGTCAACACCGAAGAAGTAATTATTCACGGGAAAGTAACCGACAAAAATGGCGTTTTTGAGCTTACTGTTAATGGTATGTATGCCAACCTAAAAGAAAATGGTGATTTTGAAACCGACATTTATCTGGTTGAAGGTAATAATAATGTTTTTGTTCGTGCTGTAGACGCCTTTAACAATTCAATTGAAGAAACTTATTCTATTGTTTATCAACCAGTAAACAAGAAAGATCAGCGACAAACAAGTAATAATGTAAGTAAAGATCCTTCTATGCTTGATAAAAAAACAGCCAAAGAAGGAAAATATTATGCATTGTTAATTGGAATTAACGAATATCCCGATCCTGAAATTATGAATCTTGACCAACCCGTAGCTGATGCAGGAAAGCTTTATAATACATTAACAACAAATTATACTTTCGAAAAGGAAAACGTTACCTTACTAAAAAGTCCGACTCGTGAGGAAATTATATCCGAACTTGACCGATTAAACAGGATAATCACCGAAGATGATAATTTGTTAGTTTTTTATGCAGGTCATGGTTATTGGGACAGAAAAGACGAAATTGGTTATTGGTTACCTTCAGATGCGAAAAAGGAAAATACAGCAAACTGGATGAGAAACAGCACCACTCGCGATTATCTCCGTACTGTAAAAACAAAACATACACTTCTTATTGCTGATGCTTGTTTTAGTGGTGGTATATTTAAAACAAGAAAAGCATTTGCCAATGCCCCCAAATCAATTCAAGAATTATATGAAGTTCCAAGTCGTAAAGCTATGACAAGTGGGACTTTAAAAGAAGTACCTGATCGCAGTGTTTTCTTGCTATATTTAACTAAAAGACTTGCTGAAAATACACAACCTTATATTTCGGCAGAAGAATTATTTAGCAGTTTTAAAATCGCTGTTT
The DNA here is from genome assembly GCA_030600625.1 of Bacteroidales bacterium. Next base: position 586 of record JAUVLS010000201.1, on the reverse strand, counting down.
TAAATAATAGTCCGAATACTCCACAATATGGCGAAATAAAAGATACCGGTGACGAAGGAGGTGATTTTATTTTTACCAGAAGAGTAAACAATTAATAAATCCTATTTATTGCAATCTTGTAATTGTTTAGGTTCTTTCGCTTTAATTTAGATTTTTTTATTGAACCCATTCCGGATTCTTATTATAGATTACATCTACCATCTACAGGTTTCACCTGTGGATATTATTGTTTAATACCTTCGGGAATATTAGCCACTCCACATAAAACCACGTAGTGGTTTAACAATAATAACCGCAGGCACAGCCTGTGGGTAATATCTATCACTAATCTCTCAACGCCGAAGGTGTTGAACTTTAATACAAAAAACATATACACCCTAAACAATTACGCAATTTTATATAAAAGAATTTGTTTTCTTTCATTTTATCGAAAATTATAATGTGTTTGTCCTGTAAGACAAACTAAAAACTTGCATAACTACTTCATTTTTCTTATATTACTTGCTTCACAAATAATATAAGCCATGTCTGAAATTGTTCACGAATTAGATCAGATTGCCATTTCAGTTAAATCGCATATGCTTCT
>JAUVLS010000096.1 GCA_030600625.1 Bacteroidales bacterium | reverse complement strand
TTTTATTCGTTTAGGCATTCCTGTATTTAATGCAGATTACGAAGCTAAGACAATTCTGAATACAGATAAAGAAGTTATTCAGCAAATCACAGACAATTTTGGTGCTATATATACCGAAAACGGAATTAACAGGGAAAAACTAGCATCAATAATATTTAATGATCAAGTTGCACTTAAAATAATAAATTCAATTATTCATCCCAAAGTGCGTGAGTATTTTCATAGCTGGGTTGCAAAACATGTTAACGCAAAGTATGTAATCGAAGAAGCTGCAATTTTATTCGAGAGCAATGCATATAAAGAACTTGATGTTACAATAAATGTACATGCTGATGAGTTGATTAGAATTAATCGCGTTATAGAAAGAGATAAAATTATTGTTGAAGCTGTAAAAAGCAGGATGAAAAATCAGTTAAGCGATGATGAAAGAATGAAACTTGCTAATTACACTATTTATAATAGTGGCGATAAAATGGTATTGCCACAAGTTTTAGAAATACACAATCAAATTTTAAAAAGGATAAAATAAAATGGGAAAGTTTGGAAAGTGGATAGCCGGTGGCCTCGGTTGGGCATTTTTTGGACCAATAGGCGGGATTTTAGGTTTTGCTTTAGGTTCACTATTTGAAACACCGGAATTTGCAAAAACAAAAGGATATTCGGCAACAACTACCGGTAGTTTTGCAATGACACTGTTAGTTTTGGTTGCGGCTGTGATGAAAGCAGATGGCAGAGTTTTAAAATCAGAATTAGACTATATAAAGAAATATTTTGTTCAATCATTTGGCGAAGATTCGGCAGCTGAAGCTATTAAAATGCTTCGCGATATTTTAAATCAAGATATTCAAATTGATTCCATTGGATTACAAATTAAACAAAACCTTGATTATTCTTCACGTTTGCAATTATTACACCTGCTATTTGGAGTTGCTAAAGCCGATGGACGGGTTGATATATCAGAGTTGAATACTATAGCCTCAATTGCTGGTTATGTGGGTATTAGCTCAAAAGACTTTGAATCAATTAAATCAATGTTTGTTGAGGATGTTGATTCTGTATATAAAATTTTAGAAATTGACCGAAATGCAAGTGATGATGAAGTAAAGAAAGCTTATCGTAAAATGGCGGTTAAGTTTCATCCGGACAAGGTGAGTCATTTAAGCGAAGATTTCCGGATAAAGGCTAAAGAAAAGTTTCAGAAAGTTAGTGAAGCTTACGAGAAAATTAAAAAGGAGAGAGGAATAAGTTAGTTTTTTTGTAAAACTATTTTTGATTATTGATTTGAATTGTATTTTTGCAGTTCATAAAAATGAAAACCAGAGTTTATGTTAAAAGATATTTTATCAATTTCGGGGTTCGGTGGATTATATAAATTTATTTCACAAGGAAGAACAGGTATTATAGTTGAATCGTTTGAAGATAAAAAACGAATGAATGCAAGTGCGACAGTTAAAATCAGTGCATTGGAAGATATCGCTATTTTTACTGATACGGAAGACTTGCCTTTAAAAGATGTTCTTAAAGCAATTTCAGAAAAAGAAAATGGAGGCGAAGCAATTAGTCATAAATCATCGGCAGATGAACTTAAAAATTACTTTGCCGAAGTATTGCCCGATTACGACAGAGACAGAGTATATGTTTCTGATATTAAGAAAGTGCTAAACTGGTATAACCTTCTTCTTAAATTCGAGATGCTTAATTTTGATGAGGAAGAAGGTGTCGAAGATAAGGAGAATAAAGAAGCAGATAAAGCAGAAGCTAAAAAGGAGAAAACGCCGGTAAAAAAGGAAAAGCCGGAAGCAAAACAAACAAAAACGGCACCAAAAAAGAAACCTGTGCAATCATCAGTTGGGAGGTTAAACCAGAAAAATAAATAGACCCAAATAACTATAAAAGTAATCCGCCCCAGGGCGGATTTTTTAATCAAATTTTTTTGCAGCTTCCCAAACAACATTCATTTCGTCTAAGGACATTTCTTTTAACGACAAACCTTTTTTTATGGTTTGCTCTTCGAGGTAATTGAAGCGTTTTATAAACTTCTTATTTGTTCTTTCCAGCGCGGTTTCAGGATCAATATCATAAAGCCGGGCTGCATTTATTAACGAGAAAAACAAATCTCCAAATTCGGCCTCTGTTTTTTCCTGATCTCCAGTTTCAACTTCATGTTGTAACTCAGTTAGTTCTTCTTTTACTTTATCCCAAATCTGACTTCTTTCATCCCAGTCGAAACCTACACCACGAACCTTCTGCTGAATTCTATTTGCTTTTACTAATGCAGGTAACGATTCAGGAACTCCAGATAATACAGAGTTATCCCTGTCTTTTTCTCTCAACTTTATTTCTTCCCAGTTTTCTTCAACTTCTTTATGATCTTTAACTTTTACATCTCCAAATACATGCGGGTGGCGATGAATTAGTTTTTCGTTTATTCCATTGATAACATCCGTTATATCAAATGCGTTTTTCTCAGATCCAATTTTGGCATAAAAAACAATATGAAGTAGTAAATCGCCCAATTCTTTTTTAATATTCTTCATATCATTGTTTATGATAGCATCGGCAAGTTCATAAGTTTCTTCAATGGTAAGAGAGCGTAAAGTTTCAATAGTTTGTTTTTGATCCCACGGACACTTTTCTCTTAGTTCATTCATTATCTCTAATAAACGATCAAACGCTTCTAATTCTTTTTTCATCTATTTATATTATATATGATTTTTATATTCTTTATTGTATATAGCTAAAGGCTAACAACTGACTGCTAAAAGCTAATTTTACTGAAATTTTATTCTAATCGACGAGTTTGTATCTAAATTCAGAAGTTCAGCCGCATTACCGCCATTTATAGCAATCTCCAATAAATTTAAAGAATTGAAAATAGCTAGTATTTCTCCAATAGTTGTTTCCTGGTATGATTTATTAATTTTTGATATCACATAATGATTACTTTGTACATATATTTTAAATGATCTTTTGTTTCCTATACGATTAAACAAGTCATAAGAAACATTTGTGATAGCATTCTGAAACGAATCAATATAAACTACACTTCCGGTGATGACCGATTCATCGATTGTTGCACGTAATGGAACTCTTCTTGTAATATCCTTATGTTTAGAACCCAACGAATCAAATGTATCTCCTTTTATAAGTTTACAAGCTACTTTCGAGTAAACATCCAAAACAGGGAAACTGGATTGCTTAAAATCTTTAAGAGCAATAATTTTTACAGGATCATCATCTTTAAAAAGCAAACTAAAAATGCCATTATCTGTTCCAAGAAAATACTGTCCTTCAAATTCGGCAGCAAGATACTGTTGATCAGCAAAAACTTCTGTCTTAACACCTATAATATGTACAGTACCTTTAGGATAAAACTTATAGCTGTTTTTTAATATAAACGCAGCCTGGTAAATATTAAATGGTTTTATCCGGTGAGTTATATCAACAACAGTTACATCGATACAATTATTGTAAATGGCTCCTTTTACAGCACCCAAATAAAAATCATCTTTGTTCCAATCTGTTGTTAATGTTATTATAGGCATAAACTAAAATTAAATCATATTAAATGATTTCATTTTTAAAGATACAAATTTAAAGGTTTATTATAGATTTTAATGATTAGATCACCAGATTTAATGATAAAATTAAAGAAAGTTATTACAGAATTTCAAATAGGTTTTAATTTGTTTAAAACTTTGTAGTAACTCTGATTTTATATTGGGCCTCATACAAGTATTTTTTTACTATTTTCGATGATTCTATAATCATATGTTTTACCTTTGTTGTCTGATATTTAGTAAAATACGATAAAAGAGCATGCAGGGTTAAATAATTAAGAATTATTTATGATAGAAAGGCTTATATATTTAGAAGGAATTGAACCTGTAAATATTTATGGAGTAAAAAATACAAGATTAGAAATCTTGAAAAGTTTTTATCCCAAATTAAAAATAATTGCTCGGGGAGATGAAATAAAAGTGAAAGGAGAGGAGCATTTAATTAATGAGTTTGAAGAAAAAGTACAGTTACTCATTGAGTATTTTCTTAAATTCAAGAAATTAGAAGATAATGAATTCGAAGCTTTGATAAAAGGAGAGGGAACGGCGTTATTAAAAAGAAAAGCGGAATCCGACGATGTATTGATTTATGGTAATAATGCAAAGCCAATAAGAGCTCTAACAATTAATCAGCAAAAATTAGTTGATGAATATGATACAAATGATTTGCTTTTGGCAGTAGGCCCTGCAGGTTCAGGTAAAACATATACCGCAATTGCACTTGCTGTTAGAGCATTTAAAAACAAAGAGGTTAAACGAATTATATTAACTCGCCCTGCTGTTGAGGCAGGAGAAAATCTTGGATTCTTACCGGGCGATTTAAAAGAAAAGCTTGATCCGTATTTGCGTCCATTGTACGATGCTTTAAGGGATATGATTCATCCGCGAAAGCTGGCCGAATTAATTGAAAATGATATTGTTGAGATTGCCCCACTGGCATATATGCGGGGCAGGACATTAGATAACGCTTTTGTAATATTAGATGAAGCACAAAATACTACGATTAACCAGTTAAAAATGTTTCTTACCAGAATGGGTAAAAATGCAAAATTCATTGTTAATGGCGATACTACTCAGATTGATTTACGGCCAAAACATAATTCAGGATTAATTCAGGCCATGAAAATTCTGAAAGGAATAAAAGGTATTTCGATTATTGAATTTGATGAACGTGATATTATCAGACATCATTTGGTTAAAAATATAGTTGATGCTTATAAAAAATTGGATATAGACGAAGATAAATAAGGAAACCAGGAACTTTAAACCTGTCTGCCGACAGGCAGGCATTAAACTTTAGACTAAATTATGGTACAAGCGGTAGTAAAAACAGATTTTAAATTTCCGAAACAAAAGAGTATTTATAAAGGTAAGGTTCGCGATGTTTATAATATTGATGATCAGTTTCTTGTTATGGTAGTTAGCGATCGTATTTCTGCCTTCGATGTTGTATTACCCGAAGGAATACCATACAAAGGACAAGTACTGAATCAAATTGCCGATAAATTTTTGGATGCCACAGCTGATATTGTCCCAAACTGGAAAATAGCTGTTCCTGATCCTATGGTAACCATTGGTCATTTTGTTGAGACATATCCTGTTGAGATGGTTGTTCGTGGATATTTAACCGGTCATGCATGGCGCGAATATAAATCAGGGAAACGTGAGATTTGTGGTGTTCCAATGCCGGAGGGAATGAAAGAACATCAACGATTTGCTGAACCAATTTTAACACCTACTACAAAAGCACATGAAGGCCACGATGAAGATATTTCTCGCGACGAAATTATAAAGCAAGGATTAGTTTCTGAGGAAGAGTATAAGAAATTGGAAGAATATACTTTGGCTTTATTTAAACGCGGAACTGAAATAGCCGGGAAAATGGGATTAATTCTGGTTGATACAAAATACGAGTTTGGTAAAAAAGACGGACAAATTTACTTAATTGATGAAATTCATACTCCGGATTCGTCACGTTATTTCTATTTGGAAGGATATCAGGAGAGACAAGATAAAGACAAAAATCAAAAGCAGTTATCCAAAGAGTTTGTTCGTGAGTGGTTAATGGAAAACGGATTTCAGGGGAAAGAAGGTCAACAGGTTCCTGAAATGCCACTTGAATTTGTAAACCAGGTATCCAATCGTTATATTGAACTATTCGAAAAAATTACCGGCGATAAATTCCAAAAAGCGGAAGCAAGTGAAATAATGGAGCGAATTGAGAAAAACGTTATAGCTAAACTTAATGAATTGCTATAAAAATATCATAAAGTAGTCATTGCTTCGTTTCGCTCGCAATGACATTCTCAATTTAAAACATAATATTCACTCCAAAATAAATTGTACGTTGAGAATATAGTTCGTTAAAGCTGCTTGTGTAATCTTCATTATAATT
>JAUVLS010000102.1 GCA_030600625.1 Bacteroidales bacterium | reverse complement strand
GAGGTTCAAAATTTTAGTATTAATGAAGTAATATTTTATGAAAGCAAACTTACACCTAAAGGACCTGTATATGAAGTATTAAAAAAGTTTCCTTTAAACTATTTGCGTGATTCATAAATTCAAAAATATCGAATATCGATTAACGAATGACGAATAATGAAATGTTTCATATTCTCCATGTTTTGGTATTTGCATTAAAAAATAGATTTTTGACTTAAATTGCTGATTTTATGCAATTAACATAAATCGAGATTGTTTCCTAATTTATTAAGGATGACAATAGATTTAATTCTACATTCAATATTCAGTGTTCGATATTCATTATTTGACAATCCCTAAATAGAGTTGACCGATTAATGTTTATTTTAGATTTGTTTGCAGTTTTGTGCTATGGTAAGAATAACTCAGGCTAAATATGTCTTCCTTTCAGTATTATTAAAATGGTGTAAATCATTATTTTAAAATCAACATATACCGACATGTTTTCAATATAAAGAATATCATACTTAAGACGGGTTATCATTTGTTCAACATTTTCAGCATATCCATATTTAACCTGGCCCCAGGAAGTAATACCCGGTTTAATTTTCTGTAGATGTAAGTAATGAGGAGCTTTTTCTATGATTTGATCAATATAATATTTTCTTTCGGGTCTTGGTCCAACCAACGACATATCACCTTTTAGAACGTTATAAAAATTTGGCAATTCATCAAGTTTGGATTTTCGCATAAACTTACCAAAAGGAGTAATCCTGTTATCATTTTTTGAAGATAGAGCAGGGCCGTTTTTTTCGGCATCAATATACATCGATCTAAATTTATACAATATAAAAGGTTTGCCGAATTGTCCGATTCGTTCATGACTGTAAAATACAGGCCCTTTTGATGTCAGTTTTATACCTATTGCAAGAAATATAAATATAGGAGAGGAAACGATGAGTGCAAAAAGAGATAAGCTAATATCGATTAATTGTTTAGCTCCTTGCTGCCATGTAGGCATTAAGCTATGTGTAATTAGAATAAGCGGAGTACTGTAAATATGTGCCATTTTTACTTTACCGGTCAATATATCGTACATACTTGCAATGACTTTAATTTCAACATTTTTATCATCTAAACAATTAATTATTTTCTCAATTTCTTTGTGTTCTGTATATTCTAAAGCAATAATAACTTCTTCTATCTTAAACTTGTCGATAATTTTTCTAATATCTTTTAAATGGCCTAGTTTATTTAAATGTTTTTCTAATAAATATTTTTCTTTTTCAACAATACTTATAAATCCAACAAACTTATTCCCGACTGATCGTGGCTGGCTTTCAATTTCACGGTATATTTCTACTGCTTTCCTATTCCCTCCAATTATAATAGTGTTGAACCCAATTTTACGGCTATGAACTTTATGATTTGTAATGGAAGTAATTATTAACCTTGGAATGTACGTGGCTACAAATTGTATTAATACCAATGATGAAAATAATTTATAATAATGCTTGTAGTTAAGTATCTGGTCATCAAGTAACAAAGTGAAAAATATAATTATTGATCCCAATAAAATTGTAAAAAATGTTTGGGCAAGTTCTTTTAATCTGGATTTTCTATAAATATCTTTATAATACCCACTTAAATAATATAGAAAAATCCAAAATAGAGGAATAATAAGTATGCCCAGATAATATTTGTGTGTAAGCTCGATAGGTATTTCATATCCCAATTTTAAAGGCTCTATATATGTTTTTCTGTAAATATAAAATGAGGTCCAACTAATAATTGCCGTTAGAAAATCAAAAAAAAGATATTTAAAAGTGTGTAAGTGTTTATTCATCTAATGTATAGTTGGCTAACAAAAAGAGTAATATTTAAAACGTAAAAGAAATAAATTTGTTGTAAAGGTTACCTTAATAAAAAAGCAATTTAATTACTATCCGCTGATAATGTGTTGTAACTTAAACTGGTTGGGATGATTGAATTAATCGTTCTTTGATATTGTGAGTCAATTCAACAATTTTAAGTACGGTTGGCGATTCTGATATATTTTGAATATCCGGGTTTTTGCATGTATTAATAAAATTTATTATTTCAATACTAAATGCCGTTTTGTTAGGTATGTTAAACTCTTGCCTGGTTATTTGCCCTTCAACAAATTTATGTGCTGTTGCAGAATGTTTCCCAAAATTAATATGAACCATCCTGTCTTTTTCATGAAAAGTTATTGAACTTTCATCCTCGTTGGCTATATTATTAAATTTCATATTTACGATTGCTCCATTATCATAATCTAACCGAACATTTACTAAACTAAAATGATTATTATCGATAGGTAAAGCTAATGATGAAAACTTTTTTACTGCAGAATTAATACTTTGATTTGCAAAATACAGATTGTTTAAAATTTCAGAGAAATAATCATCATACCTGAGAAATTTTGAAAAATTATTGTTTATTTCAATAAACTTTGGTTCTGATAAATAATCTTTTACCTCGATATATTCAGGGGAGAAAGATTTTGTGAGTTTTAACTGGACTTTTGTTCTTGCTTCGAAAGCAACTTTATATAGCAGTTTTACCTCATCAAAAGTAAGCATTGATACATCTTCTATAAATAGATGACAAGATTTTTTAAGGGCATTTATCGCAAAATCGAAATTTGGTTTTAAAGAGTTGGCAAAATAAACAGCATCAACCTTTTCAAATAATTCATTTGTTGATTGAAAAAGTTTAATATTATATTTCGCACTAATTGGCATAATTTCTTCAGAATGCGAGAAAATTCCATATAGATTTTTGTGTAATATCTCGTGTATTAATTTGAAATGTTCCTCTTGATTTAAAGTATTGATTCCAATCAGTCCTATTTTCATAATATATTTATTGTTTATACAAACTTAATTCTTTTAAAAAATTACAATACAGTTCACTAGGCCTATTTATTAACCAAATTATGTTGATAACCTGAAAAGCGAAGAACCATTATCAAATTGAAAATGATAAAAGGTTAATAACTAATGTGTTTTGTGTATTATTTTATCTTGTTGCAGTAAAAAAAATATTATTTTGTCTTCTTTGATAATTGTGAATTGTTCTGTTATATTTGCGAGAACTATTTTATTATTGACCAATTTCGTAAATGACTGATTCATACCGACACAAAGGATTGCGGAAAAAGCTTGTTGATACAATCTCGGAAAAGGGTATAAAAGATAAAAGAATACTTGAAGCAATAGGAAAAGTTCCTCGTCATAATTTTATGGACAGTGGATTTATTGAGTTTGCTTATCGTGATCAGGCTTTTCCTATTGGAGCTGGACAAACAATTTCGCAGCCTTATACTGTTGCTTTCCAAACAGAACTTTTGCAAGTTAAAAAACACGATAAAATACTGGAAATAGGAACAGGTTCCGGATATCAATGTGCTATTTTACTTGAACTCGGGGCCAAGGTTTATACCATTGAACGTCATCGTGAGCTTTATCTTAGATCAAGGGCTTTGCTTACAGAAATGGGATATAAACCATATTTTTTTTATGGCGATGGTTATTTAGGTCAACCTAAGTTTAGTCCTTTCGATAAAATCATAATAACCGCTGGAGCTTCCGAGATACCAAAAGAATTATTAAAACAGTTAAAAATAGGTGGAAGAATGGTAGTTCCTGTAGGAGGTGGTAGTGGGCAAGTAATGATGACAATTGATCGTATAGATGAAGATGAGTACAAAGAATTAGAACATGGGTATTTTGCTTTTGTGCCTATGTTAAAAGGTAAACAATAATTTTAAATAATAAGGCTATGTTATAAAGTATTGTGGTTAAAGTTATGAAGGTTTTAATTTGAAATGAACAATAGAATGCTGGAATAATGGAGTGTTGGAAAAGGATTTATGCTTTCCAGTATTCCAGTTATCCTTGTCTGCCGACAGGCAGGCATCATTCCAAATAAAAATATTGATAATTAGATAATAATTTATAAAAAACCACAATATATTACATCAGAGCTAGTAATAATAATAATAATGACAAAAATTAAAGTATTTGTATTTAACCCGTTCCAGGAAAATACTTTTTTGCTTTACGACGAATCTAATGAATGTATTATAATAGATGCAGGTTGTAACGAAGAGCATGAGTTTAAAGAATTAGATACTTATATTACCGAGAATAACCTGACTTTAAAATTAATTATAAACACTCATTGCCATATCGATCACATAATGGGGAATGCCTATTTAGTTGATAAGTATAACGTTCTTTCAATTGCTCATAAAGAGGATATGCCATTACTTGAACGTTCAAACGATATGGCTATGGCATTTGGGTTTAATATTCAGGAACCACCAACCCCAAGTCAGTTTGTAAATGAAGGCGATGAAATTAAATTTGGGAATACCATCCTAAAGGTTAAACATGTTCCGGGACATTCGCCAGGAAGTATTGCTTTGTATAACGAGAAGGAACAATTTGTAATTGTTGGTGATGTATTGTTTAAAGGTGGTATTGGAAGAACAGATCTTCCCGGTGGCGACTATGATACTTTAATTGCAAGTATTAATGATAAACTTTTCACTTTAAATGGTGATGTAGTAGTGTATTCAGGACATGGGGAAAATTCAACAATCGCTCACGAAAAAAGTACAAATCCTTATTTTTAATTATTTGAATTTTAAACTTGAACAATGATAAATATATGTTGTTTTATAACATACTCGATTCGTGAATAATATGACATTTTTAATGTTAAATCATTAATCTTATTTTTAATTTTGAAAAGAAAAAATTAAACAGTTATAAATTTTACACATTTTAATAAACAATAAAATATGGCACTAGATAACTTTATGCAACGTCATATTGGTCCAAGAGATCATGAGATAAGTACAATGTTGGAAAAAATTGGTGTTTCCAGTTTGAATGAATTAATTGATAAAACTGTTCCTAAATCAGTTCATTTTAACGAAGAGTTAAATTTAGGAAATGGTTTAAGTGAATATGAGTATTCAAAAAAGCTACGAAAAATAGCATCAAAAAATAAGCTTTATAAAACATTTATTGGCTTAGGTTATTACGATACAATTTTACCGGCTGTTATTCAACGAAATATTCTTGAAAACCCAAGTTGGTATACATCATATACGCCATATCAGGCAGAAATTTCGCAGGGTCGTTTAGAAGCATTATTAAATTTCCAGACTGTTGTAATGGATCTTACAGGAATGGAACTTGCAAATGCATCATTACTAGATGAAGCTACTGCTGCTTCTGAAGCAATGATCATGCTTTTCAATGCACGCCCAAGAGCTCAGGCTAAAGCAGGCACAAATATTTTCTTTATTGATGATAATGTATTTCCACAAACTATTGATGTAATTGAAACAAGAGCAATTCCTTTAGGTATTGAAATAGTAAAAGGTGATTACAAAAACCTTGAATTAAACGATAAAATATTTGGTGCTATTGTTCAGTATCCTGCTGCTGATGGTAAAATTGAAGATTATAAAGATTTTGTTGCTAAAGCACATCAGAATGAAACTGCAGTTGCAGTAGCTGCTGATATTATGAGCTTAGTTCTATTAACTCCTCCGGGAGAATGGGGTGCTGATGTAGTGGTAGGAACAAGCCAACGTTTTGGAGTTCCAATGGGATATGGAGGTCCACATGCAGGTTATTTTGCAACTTCAGAAAAATATAAAAGAAATATTCCCGGCCGACTCATCGGTATATCAAAGGATTCACAAAATAAGCTTGCCTTGCGTATGGCTCTACAAACCCGTGAGCAACACATTAAGCGCGAACGTGCTACTTCAAATATTTGTACTGCACAGGCTTTATTAGCAACAATGGCTGGTATGT
>JAUVLS010000046.1 GCA_030600625.1 Bacteroidales bacterium | reverse complement strand
AACTTCTCCTCCAACAGGCATAAACATATCAGAAACTGTTTTTACAGCTTCAATTGTTCCAAATACTTCTTCTTTTGCCAATTCTTCACCCTCAGTTTCTATTTCGAGAAAAACGATATCTCCAAGTTCGCCTTGAGCATAATCAGTAATACCAACATAAGCTTCTTCACCTTCAACACGTACCCATTCGTGATCTTTAGTGTACTTTAAGTTTTCTGGAATATTCATAATATTTTTATTTTAATTAGATTAAACTTGACTGTAATATAAATTACGAACCAAAATTAATCAAATTTTATTAAAATAAACTATTCTGTTAAAGTAAATCTTAAGCTAAATCCAACGTCTGTATTTGAAATTCTGTAAGGGTTGGTACCTACCAGTGGTGCAGATATATTCTGATCATAAAAAAGTCGTAAAGTAAGCCTGTTACTTAATAAATAATCGGCCGAAACACCTATAATTGTAGATTTTTGATCTGCTGATGGAATTTCATCATCTTCAACTATTTTCCGAAGTATGGTTTTATTATCTCTAATTTTTAAGTTTGCACGGATGTTTAAATCACTTTTAAAGTTTTCCTGACCATCGCCGAAATTAAAAATCAGGTTAAAATCATCGAAACGATATCCTAAGCTAAATCCCAACTCTTCAGTAAATACTTCTGTAATTTGATTGTTTGTAAAACTTAAAGTAATGGTTCTGGCTTTTTTATACTCGAATCGGGTTGTAAAGTTATTTACCCATGTCATATCAATATTAATAAGCGGACTAAATTGCTCAATAATTGAAACACTGTTATATTCAAACAGGGGAATAAAATTCCCGGTGCTATCAACAATTACAGTACTCCCAACGCCAGATGAAAAGTCAGGATTATTTATAAACGACCCAATATTGTAAGAAGAACGATATGCATGACTTAAATTCACAGATTTAAATAGTTTTTTCATGAATGGAATATCTTTTAATCCATTGTATCTAATACTCCAGTTAGGTAAAGGAATTTTCTGGAACATATTTAACGGAACAGAGTTTTGGTCGTAATACCAGCCATACGATGCTAAAAAGGCCGGGCCCATAACATCTTGTGATAAGCTACCATATCCTTCGCTGTACTCAGGTTCGTTTACATGGATTCCATCACCTAATCGGTTTGAGATATCAACCCGATAGTTTCTAAAATCTTCAAAAGCCTGAGAATAATAATTATTGTCTTTTGATGCACCTTCGAAAGCGGATCCTATCGTAATGTATGTCATTGAGAAATTACCGGTAATTACTTCAGAGTAAGGATCGGGTGAATCGTAATAATAATACCTGCTATTATTTTCAGATTTAGTTCTGTTTGCTGTAAGATCAATTTTTAATCCCCTGATTGGTTCCAGAGTAACCCTGAAATTTAAATTTTCATTATGAGTCATTAAAAAAGGAGTATTAAGAGTTGAATCCTCTGTGTACCATTTATTATTAATAGCTTTTGATGCAAAATTCTCATCTTGCCAACCAAAAACAAAAGGCCAGCCTGGTGCATTAAAACTTTGATCCATACCTAAAATATTAGTAGATTCTTTATAACCAGCAAAACTTGAACCTTCGGTAAGGGTATATGAGGCCGAGACATTTTTAATCGACATTAAAAGAAGTGCTGTATTCTCAGCAATAAAAATTATAGGATTTTCTTTTTTCTCAATACGTCCTTCCACTAATATTTGTGCACCATCAACATCCTTTTCTGATCTGAAACGTATTTTTCGTTTTGTAGATACTTCCCATTCTCCTTTAACTTCCTTACCACCCGAGTCGGTAACTTTAACTCCTGTTATGTCTTCAGTATTTAGTTCATGATAAACAGACCTTGACCTTCCTTCTCTGAACCAAACATCTTGTGCCTGGTATGATACATTCTCGTATTCTACTTTTTTTCGTGACGATCTTCCTCGCCCGTATTTCTGATTAATGCGTTTTAGGAATCCGGCTTTATTGTACAGATTAACCATATTTGCCTGTGCATTTAACTGGAAGGTATTTGAATTACGAATAGTATTTCCCAAATCGAATTCACTATCAGGTTTTAATAATGGTCCTGATTTCCAGTTATATGTTGCGTTATATCGCGATGTTAAATTGGTCCAGTCTAACAACGGGATTTTATTTATAGGAACTCTGTAAGTTATATTTATGTTATGATTATATTGAGTATTACGTCCGAAATTTCTAATACTTGTCCAAACTGAATCTTTCCATTCGTCATAAATACTGCCATGCCTGTCAACTTCCCCATAAGGTTCATCGATACGAGCAATATTTGTCGCAGAAAAGTCAAGTTTTAACGATCTTGATAAATCCCATTTAAAATCGTAATACCTGTTCCAGGTAAAATCTTTATTATATGTTGGTTCAATAATGTTATTCGGATTATAGATATTTCTTGTTTTATTGGCCTGATATTTTCTAAATACATCAGTTCTAAAAGAAAAACTTGTTGGCATATAATAGAAATTAAAATCTTTAATAAGCGCAAAAGCTTTCTTATTAAAGATTCCACCAGATTTTCTGAAAGGAGCAACAATTTTGGGTCGAGTGTTATAAATATAATTAAATGCCCCACGATAATTTTTCAAAACATCATACTCAGTATTAATGTTACGTGCAAATGTTTCATTGTAAGTATAACTAACAGAGAAATTGGAAATGTTGTAGAATCTTGATTTTTCTGTTGTTTTATTAATTTTTACATTGGTAAAATTGAGACTTTTCCGTTGAGTATAATCTTGTGCAATATTTTTAATTGAATCTTTTTCGGATTTTGAGTCAGCATTTTTAAGAGCATCATCCAAAGAAATATCCGGGTCTAAAGGATTATATTCAGGATTAATAAATGATTCAGAATATCCTGCATATACAGGGATACTTACTTTTGCTTTTTCGGGGAAGAATTTTCCCAAGTCCAGGTTTGTTGAAACATCATACTCGATGACTTCTTCTTTGCTTCTTTCATTAACTTTCTTTTCGATACTTCCAAACCCCGGGGTACTAATAGCTCCTGCCAGATTTAAAGTGCCAAGATCGGCTAATCGTGTGGAGACTCTGGCTCTTGCTGCCCATCCTCCTTCTTCCTTAAAATCAGAAAGTCGTAATTCGTTAACCCAAATTTCGCCCGATTTTGGCATTCCGTCATCATCCGATATTACATTGTTTTGTTTACTCGGATTTCGAACACCAATCATTATTGTAACAATGTTACTTAAATTAGGATTACCTCGTATCGAAATTCTCTTTTTGTTTTCCTTATAAACAGAGTAAACAGAATTATAAGTAAATACAGTATTGGGTTGGCGAAGTTCTTCATTCCTTGCTTGTTTAGCATCAACTAAATCATTTAAAATGATTTCAATGTTATTTTCAACGGGCCATACCTCCTCACGGCTGAAATCATTGTAATTTCCGGGAGGAGTTACTTTTATTGGCATTTCATATTCATAGTAATTGCCCTTATAGTCGGTTCCTAATCGCACGAATATTCTCAGATCTTCATCATTTAATATTTTACTTCCTAAAGCTTCGCCATGGACAAACATTTTTAATTTCTCATATTGCCTTATATCAAGGTTGATTGTCTTGTAAGCTGCCCTGGCATCTCCGTCATCAAGATCATTTATCTTAAGAACCATAGATTGTTCATTTAGCTGTCGAAGTTGTGGATTTGTAGGATCAATTACCCTGTCAACACCCGGAGGAAGAACATAATTATCATTCTCTTCTATATTTACAGATGATATTTCGAGTGTTCCATTTGAATGTTCAGGGGTTGCAAGTGCTTCATGTCCTTCCATTAAAGAAAGTTCATATTTGCGCCACTCACTTCGTACTAGTTCCAGTTTAGCAAAACGTAGAATAATACTATCGCTAAATTCGTTAAGGAACATTCGCATAAATCGGATTGATTTAAAATCCTGTATTCCTCCAATAATTTGTTCGTGTTGTCGGATAGGAATCCTGAATTGGTACCAGGCAATATCAACATTTTGTTCGCCGTTAGGTAGATTAACATTATTCCCCCAGACTTTGTCAACAATAAAATTTTGTCCAACTTCCATCATTTCCGGACGAAGTTCTACTTTATATTGAAAGTAACTTTCTGTTTCACTTAAGGTTTTATCTCCGTTTATATCTTCTGAATCAGGAATTTTTGATGATAATGTAGCAGTCTCACCGGATGAATTACCTTCTAATCCATTATATTTCTTGTACCTTTCAAGTATGCTTAACTGTAGCGCATCATAATCATCTCCCCTGTAATAATGAAAGTTGTCATTTGAAGGGTCTTGTCTAAATTGTTCAATAATATTATTATCACTTATTAGATTTTCGACTTCTTCTATATAAGTACCAAAAAAAGCTTCTTCATCACTATCGCTAAGTCCGTCTAAACCTATATCCTGATATGTATTAGGATTAGCAAAAGATCCAACAGAATAATCGTTACTTGGAACTCTACCCCAAACAGTTGTGTCAACTTTTTCAATAGTAGTTGTATTTGGTAGTCCATCTTCAAACGATTTTCTTGAGTCTTTAAGAATATCTTCTGATATATTACCAAGGTTGAAAAATAAATTACCACCTGTTCTTATTGAGTCGTATACGAAAGGATCCATAAGCCAGAATTCAATATATTCAACGTTTGCGGCTTCGAAATCGCTTGTTGGTATTTTGCGCATTATACCAGCCCACCGACTTTCAGGATCTTTAAGAGTTCCGTCATCTTCAAGGCCATATGCAACTCCAGTTGTATCCTCAACAACATAGTTGTATGGTCCTCTTTCTTTTGGATAGTATGCAACGTTTAAAACTTGCATGGCTAAAGGAACTGTTGTTTCATAGTCTTTATTCGGGAAGATTTCCTTTTCATAAATTTCACGGACAAAATGACTTGACTGTTGTTCTGCATCATTTTTTATATGTCCCGGAGTTAATGAATTATTACGTAAAAACAAGGGATCAATTTTGTACCAGGCTATTTTTGCCCTGTTATATCCATACACAAGATCATTTGTATTTCTTGCTTCAGGAAACATATCATCTTGTCCCTGAGGTGTACTGGAAATAACCCAGGCATTATAACTTTTCATATCCATAGAAGTTTCGCTACCCTCGAAATCATCAATAAAAGCATTTCCTCCTTCCCCAATAGCTTTTGAGTGACCCGGAATTAGTTGTGCAAATTCAGCATCAACTAATATGGACGATTTTTCTTTTGTTTCGATTAATGGTAATTTATCAACCATGGATGTTATAAATTGTGATTCTGTACGATAAGATGTGTTTAATCCCCAAATAGTATTTGAAATAGGTTCTTCACCAATGGATACCTTTTGAGTTAAAGGCCGTTCAGTTAAATTCATTACGGTAGCACCAATATTGAAATTATCCGATACCTGGTAATTTAAATGAGTACCTAATAATGTTTTTGTTTGTATACTATATAAAGCCTGACTTTCTAAAGATATTTGTAATGGAGTTGCTGACTCGAGTATACCTTGATTAATAATCTTAACCCTTCCTAAATTATAATCTACCGTATAATCTTCATTTTCTACAAGCTGCCGTCCGCCAGCCATTACTTTCACAGAACCTTGCGGTATATTAATTGCATTAAGTGTAATTTCTGAACCGAATGCCGATTTATATTCACCCCGTAGTTTGAATTTATTTCTCTCGGCAACTAAACGTGCATAAGTTAAAGTTGTATCATATAATTCCTGGAAAACATATTTATCCGCTATATTTTCATTATCGAATTGTTCATGAAGATAACTTCCGAATGGTTCTAAAACAGGAAAAATAACACGACCATTCGATGCATTAACAGTTATTCCGTCGATAAAATCAAAGCGTCCATCGGGCGAAGCATCAAGTTGTGAATTTAGGTTATCAAGATTTAGTACTTTTAACAGGATTTGCTTGTCGATTTTCCCTTCAGGAATGTAATTCAGAGCATTGCCTGTTTTGTCGTCCTGGTATAATATATTTAAAATAAAATCCTCTTTATTCACTTGATATGCACCAATAGCATAAACATTTTTCATCATTAATTTCCAGGTAGGAATACTGGGAGTAAGACTCGTCCCTTTTAAAAGTTTCGCCATTAAATAAGGACTCTTTTCTTCATCGGCAACAATTCCATCAGTAGAAAAATCCCCAACTTTATACCTTGTATCTCCAACGTCAAACTCATAAGCTACCGCAAGAATTTCATCAGCATTTAATGCAGTATTTAGTGAGATATAACCTAATCGTTCGTTAAGTTGATATTCGTTTGGTTTAAGCTTACGTGCACTACCTATTTTTTCATAATCCTGCCCTGATCTATAATTGTGAATTCCCCAATTATCCTCAATTTCGTTACCTATAATGTTAAAATCTCTTTCAGGACTAAACAAGTATATATTTCCATATAAATCATTTGTATTATTGTCAGGATAGGCATTCCCTGAAGTAGTAGTAACAACATCCTGCGCAAAAATATTGTCATCTCTTTCTCCCAGGTCGAGTAATGCAAGAATATTCCTGTTTTCTTCGTTGTTGTTAGCCCTATTAGTTACCCATACCTCAATTTTAGTAATGGTAACAGGTGATTTAATTATGGGCAGTTCGTCTAAAGCATCGTTATATATATCCCTGAAATATTGAGAAAGGAAAAAGTGCCTGTTGGCATCATATTGATCTGCATGCAGTTCAAACTGTTGTGTTTGGGCACCTCCTTTAACTTCAATTACTTTTGTTTCACCTTTTTGTTGCGAGAAAACACTGGTAACCGTTAATTTCCCAAATTGCAATTCAGTTTTTATACCGAACAAACTCTGGCTTCCGGTAATTAAAGAACCGGGCAAGGGGAGTGTTACATTACCTGCTTCAATTCTTTTAATAATCTCATCCTCTTTGCCTATATATTCAAGTTTTGTTTGATTTTCAAAATCGAAAGTTGCTTCAGTATTATAAGTTATTCCCAGCTTAATTTTATCACCTATAGTACCGGTAACATTCATCATAATTTTTTCTTCGAAATCGAAAGTCGTAGTTTTTCTTAAATTTTCTGAGATGGTTGGGTTTTCATTATTATTAACATTTATTTTAAATATTAATTCAGCCGAACCCATAGGAATAATGTTAATAGCATTATCGCCAAAGATTTTATCAAATGTTTCGCCTCCTAATCTTAAATTCGGGAAGAGACCTGTTTGAGCTTCAAGGTTTTCTCCCTTGGCTCTTTGACGCCAGTAACTTCTTAAGGCTTGTTCAAACTGATAATCCTGATATTCTTCAAGAGTCATTCTTTTTGATGGACGATAATCGTAATCTCCAATTTTTTTAGAGATAATATATTCGTTTGTTTCAGGATCGTATTCAACGGTATCTGTTATATTGGAAGGACTTTCTAAATATAGTGGAGAAGTTTCGGGTTCATCATAACTATAATTATCCAGATCATTAAATGGAAATATTAGAGAATCTTCTTGTTGAAGATTTGTTTGATATAAAAATAAAAATTTAGCTTGTACGTTATTTGTACAAACTAAGATTATAAGAAATAATAGTAACTTATATATAAATATTCTTTTCAACTGTAAAAAATAAAAATTACTAAATTCTTTTAAGAGATTCTTTTATAAGGTTTTCAACAGACAAACCTTTGTTCTCTTTAAGAATTTCATTAATAATTTTATCGACTTTAGCTTTTGGAAAACCTAACATTACTAATGCTGATAACGCTTCCTCTTTAATTGTATTGTCTAAGGAGGTAACAATTTGATCGCCATCCTTTAATTTCCCTACTTTGTCTCTTAAATCAACAATAATTCTTTCTGCTGTTTTTGCTCCTATTCCCTTTATACTTTTTAGTAAGTTAATATCGCTATGAATAATAGCACTTTGTATCTCGTCAGGGCTTAATGACGAAAGCATTACTCTTGCAGTATTTGCTCCCACACCAGAAACCGATATTAGTTGTAAAAAAATACCTCTTTCTGTTTTGTCAAAAAAGCCAAAAAGCTGATGTGCATCTTCCCTGATAACTTCGTAAATAAAGATTATGCCTTTTTCTTTACCGGATAATTTTGAAAAAGTATTAACCGAAATGTTAATAAAATAACCTATTTCGTTGTTGTCAATTATAACATGAGTTGGCGAAATTTCTTTTATTTCTCCTTTTATGTAATCGTACATATTTGTTGTTTAAAAATAAGTGTTAAAAATACACAAAAATAAGGTATAGGAAAATTACAAGTTCCTAATATTTGCAAGTAATTTTATATTCGTTAATATATTAATCAATTAGCCGTGG
>JAUVLS010000013.1 GCA_030600625.1 Bacteroidales bacterium | reverse complement strand
AAAAAATCCGTAAATTTGTAAAAAAGGGAAATTGTAATATGCATACAATTAAGTTAAAAATAAGTGATAAAGTTTATGACAAATTGTTATGGCTTTTAAGCAAATTCAACAAGGATGAAGTAGAAATCGTATCGGATGTTGATACTTTTGCTGAAACCCAGAATTATCTTGAAAAAGAATTGAATGAAATTTTTAATGGTGAAGCAACTTTCCATTCCTTAGAAGAATTTGATGAAAAACTTGAAGACTCAATTCGTGCAAATGAAACTAAAATTTAAATCTACTTTTACGGATAGGTTCTCTAGACAAGTAAGTTACATATCACATGATTCTCCATCAAGAGCGCGAAAGTTTAAGAATAACTTGATAAAGCATATAAAGAAAATTCCCGAGAATCCTTATTCTTATAGAAAATCAATTTACTTCGAAGATAGTACTATTAGAGACCTAATTTTTAAAGGATATTGTATCATTTTCAGGATAAATGAAAAAGAAAATTCTATTGAAGTTTTTGGTTTTACTAAGTATCAGGAGAATCCTACAGACTAATTTATATAAAAAGGCTTAAATTTTATAACAGCGGGTGCTATGTAAAGCATGCGGTCCCGATAATTCAGGATTGGTGGTTTGTAAACTATTTTCTATCTTCAAACTTCATTAACGGCGGATACTGAAACAGGGCGAAAACCCGCACTATTTCTAAGCCAAGAACGTTGTAGTGCCATTCCGCTAAAGCGGACTTTCATCCCTTCGGGTAAGAAGGTAAGTGGGTAAGTAGATTGTTAAAATTATTTTAAAACATCTATTACAATTTGATGAGAACACAACAAAGTTTCGTGTATACACGAAACTTTGTTGTATATTTGTGAAAGTTTCATGCATAGATAAAAAGGATGTTATGACAGAATTAAAACGAGAATATATTAAGCGCCCGATTTACCTTGAATTAGTAAAGCCTTTTATTGATAAAGACATTATTAAGGTTCTTGTTGGACAAAGGCGTGTAGGAAAAAGTTATATGCTTTTTCAAATCATGGATGAATTATCATTAATTCATAAAAGTCCAAACATTATTTATATAAATAAGGAGTTGAATGAATTTGAATCCATTGTTAATCATAAAGACTTGCTGGATTACATTACAAGCAAAGAAAAAGGAACAGGCAAGAGGTATATTTTTATTGATGAAGTGCAGGATATTGTAAATTTTGAGAAAACTTTAAGGAGTTTGCAGGCAAAAGGAGGATATGATATTTATTGTACCGGGAGTAATGCTAAACTATTATCGGGTGAATTAGCAACTTTTTTAAGTGGCCGGTATGTTGAAATAAAGATTTACAGTTTGTCTTTTAGTGAATTTCTGGAATTTCATAAACTCAAGAATGATAAGGATTCATTGTTTAAGTTTTTTAAATATGGAGGATTGCCGTATTTAATAAATCTTGAGTTAGAGGATCATATTATTTTTGATTACCTGAAAAATATTTATGCCGCAATCCTTTTTAAAGATATTGTTAAACGACATAGTATTCGAAATATTAACTTTTTGGAAAACCTCGTAAGATACGTAGCCAATAATACAGGTAGTTTGGTATCATCTAAAAAGATTAGTGATTTTCTAAAGTCACAACGAATTCAAATTTCACCTCAATTAGTACTAGATTATTTAGGTCATTTAGAATCAGCATTTTTTATTTTTAAGGCCTTAAGAGCTGATATAACTGGGAAAAAGATATTTGAAATAGGAGAAAAGTATTATTTTGAAGATCTTGGTTTGCGACATTCTATCATCGGATATAAGGCAAATGACATAAATAAAATTTTGGAAAATGCAGTATATCAGCATTTGAAAATATCAGGATATCATATTAGTATTGGCAAGTCAGGAAATAAAGAAATAGATTTTATATGTGAAAAATCAGGTAAGAAGATCTATGTTCAGGTTACTTATCTATTACAGGATGAGAAAACTGTTAATAGAGAATTTGGAAATTTATTGGAGATTAAAGATAACTATCCCAAATATGTTGTTTCTATGGATGAAGCTATGTCAGGTTCAGATTTTAAAGGTATAGAGCATATTCATATTCGGGAATTTGTTTCCGAACTGAGATAACAATATTTAGTTATCTTTTAACGAACAATAAAAGAAGCTGCATCGAAAAATGCAGCTTCTTTATATTACATCCAAATTTATTTTATTAAACTCCCCAGGGATAAGAATTTCGCTCAACACAAAATTCCCCTGAAATACTATTACTTAAATCGATATCAAATTCCAATACATCCTGATCGCCAACATAAGGTTCTACAATAACAATTGAATATATTTTTCTTTCAACCTGGTAAACATCAATATTAATATCATACAAACAATTACAGTTGCACATTGCAGCTTCTTCTTTTTCGGTAATAGTTACTGTTTGATTTGCGATTGAAACAGAACATGAAATATTGCCCGGGCAACAATTAAACCCTGTATTAATATGTGTTAAATGAAGCGTTTTTGAACTTTCATTATAATAATACTGAATACATGATTGATCATTTTCAGTAAAAGTTGATTTAAAGTTTTTACAATCAGACTGAGAAATAACATTACCAGTTATTAACTGTTCTGTATTATAATTATTTTCTTCATCACAACTAAAAATTAATAAAACAGAAATTAATAATAAAGCTATTTTTTTCATAATATATTAATTTTAAAAACCTAAACCAGATAAACTATTATAATGATGAGAAAACATTTACGTTGGTTGCTTAGTAAAAACAAAAATACCTGATCAGAAATCTAATCAGGTATTTTTTTGAGGTCGCGGG
The DNA here is from genome assembly GCA_030600625.1 of Bacteroidales bacterium. The sequence goes on along the minus strand of JAUVLS010000013.1, from coordinate 10,724 downwards.
CGGATTCGAACCGCCGTGGACGGTTTTGCAGACCGCTGCCTAGCCACTCGGCCACGCGACCGTTTTTAATTGGACAGCAAAAATAGAAAAAAATCTACAAACTTTAACTTAATTATCTTTTTTTCTGCCTTTCAGTTATTTTTTCACTGTTTTGCCTTGTTTAGAAAGCTTTTAGCAATTAGCTCTTTGCCTTTAGCCAAAAACTAACAACCAAATCCTAACGGCTCAGAGTTACGCTAACACGATCCATCTTGCCTCCCATAGGTGGATTCATTTTAGAAACTTTAACCGTAGCTTTTTTAATAGTAATAAAATTCTGGTATAAAGAATCTAATATTCGACCGGCAATATGTTCTAACAGATGCGATTTTATTTGCATCTCTTCTTTAACAATACTATATGCCACCTGGTAATTTAACGCATCATTTAAATCATCTGATTTTGCAGGAACCTGCATGTCTGTTTCAATCTCTAAATCTACAAGAAAACGGTTTCCTACAATCTGCTCTTCTTTAAAATGCCCATGATAAGCGTAAAACTCCATATTCTCAATTTTTATCAGTCCCATTCGTTTCAAAATATTAATTCATTTCAAATTTAAGTTTATAAAATCAGTTTTACATATTTTTTAATACAATATATACAGCATTGGATAAAATCCTGTACTTTTGTAAGTTCAAAAAATAACAACCAAAATTTAAATTTGATTTTTTCATGGGAACTGAAAACAAAGAAACACCTGCTCGCCTGTCTGCCGACAAGGCAGGCACGGCAGGCGAGGAAGGAAAAAAATCTTTAAACTTTATTGAAAGTATTATTGAAGAAGATTTAAAAAACAACAAAAACAATAGCGTGGTATGTACCCGTTTCCCTCCTGAACCAAACGGATATTTACATATTGGCCATGCAAAATCAATCTGTTTAAATTTCGGTCTTGCTCAAAAATACAATGGAAAAACAAACCTGCGATTTGATGATACCAATCCTGAAAAAGAAGATGTTGAATACGTTGAATCAATAAAAGAAGATGTTAATTGGCTTGGATTTAACTGGGAGGGCGAAGCCAGGTTCACTTCAGATTATTTTGATCAATTATATGAATGGGCCTTAAAGTTAGTCAACACCGGATTCGCATACGTTGATGATCAGGCTTCTGAAGAAATCAGCAAACAAAAAGGAACACCCACGCAAGCAGGAATTGAAAGTCCATACAGAAACCGTTCAGTTGAAGAAAACCTAGATCTTTTCACCCGAATGAAAAATGGAGAATTTAAAAACGGCGAACGGGTTTTAAGAGCAAAAATTGATATGGCATCGCCAAATATGCACATGCGTGATCCTATCATTTACAGGATATTACATAAGGAACATCATCGTTCGGGAAATAAATGGTGTATATACCCGATGTATGATTTTGCACACGGGCAGTCTGATTATATTGAAAGTATAACTCATTCGGTTTGTACTTTGGAGTTTGAAGTACATCGCCCATTATACGATTGGTTACTAAATCATCTATATACTGAAGGAACTATTAGGCCACGACAGATTGAATTCGCTCGCTTAAATTTAAGTTATACGATAATGAGTAAGCGAAAACTTCTTGAGCTGGTTCAAGAGAATCTGGTATCTGGTTGGGATGATCCACGAATGCCAACAATCTCAGGACTTAGGAGAAGAGGATTTACACCTGCGTCAATGCGTAAATTTGCAGATACAATAGGAGTTGCTAAACGCGATAATGTAATTGATGTAGCTTTATTGGAACATAGCTTACGCGATGATTTAAATAAAATAGCTCCACGTGTTATGGCTGTTTTAAATCCATTAAAAATAGTTATTACCAATTATCCTGAAGATAAAGAAGAATGGCTTAAAATCGAAAATAACCCTGAAGATGAAAGCATGGGAACTCGCGAGATGCCATTTTCACGTGATATTTTTATTGAACAGGATGATTTTATGGAAGATGCTCCTAAGAAATTTTTCCGTTTAGCACCTGACAAAGAAGTTCGCTTAAAAGCAGCATATATTATTAAGTGCGAAGAAGTAATTAAAGATGATAAGGGTAACATTACAGAACTTCGTTGTACTTACGATCCTGATTCGAAAAGTGGCAGTGGCTCTGAAGCTAGCAAACGTAAAGTAAAAGGTACATTACATTGGGTTTCTTCTAAGCATGCTATTGATGCTGAAGTTCGATTATACGATCGTTTATTTAATGATGAAGATCCTGCAGGACATAAAGAAAAAGATTTTAAAGAATTTATTAACTCTGATTCTCTTAAATCACTAAAAAATTGCAAACTTGAACCTAGCTTGAAAGATGCTGAACCGGAATCTAAATATCAATTCCAACGATTAGGCTATTTCTGTGTGGACAGAAGAGACTCAAAACCAGACAACATGGTTTTCAACAGAACTGTTCCTTTAAAAGATTCCTGGAGTAAAAAAAATAAATAACATTTACAATATCTTTTCCAAAGTTTTAAAACTTTGGAAAAGCTTGATTAATAAATAATTACTCCTCGATTAAATCCCGAATTACTACTGATGCACAAAAGCAACCATAAATTGGTGGCATATAAGATATTGTTCCAACAGTAGATTTTTTATTTTCGTCTTGTTCATCTGCTATTACAGCATTTTTATCCCATTTATCTTCAGAAAAAACCACTTTAAAACCTTTATTTATTCCCAGTTTTCGCAAGCGTTTTCTTAAAGTTGCTCCCAAACGGCAGTTAAACGATTTTGAAATATCTTTTATAGTAACTTTTGTTGGATCTAGCCGTCCACCGGCACCTAACGAACTAACAAGTTTCAATCCTTTTTGTAAACTATGATATATTAGATAAACCTTTGGTGTTAAGGTATCAATTGCATCCACAACATAATCATAAGGCGTATTAAGAATTTCTTTTATCCGCTCTTCTCTAATATATTCTTGAATAACATTCAATTTTAGCTCTGGATTTATATCCAATAATCTTTTACCTAAAATCTCTGCTTTTGGTTTTCCGATTGTACTTTCTAGTGCTGGCAATTGCCTGTTTTTATTAGAGGAATGTAAAAAATCGCCATCAATAATGGTAAGTTCTCCGACTCCGGCTCGACACAAATTTTCTGCAGCATAAGCCCCTACACCACCCAATCCAACAACCAGAACATGAGAATTTTTAAGTATCTTAACTTTGTTTTTTCCAATTAACAATTCTGTTCGCTCTTGCCAATATTCACTACCCATTCAATAAACTATTAAGATTATTAATTAATTGTTTTTTAAAATTCTCAGTATTCATATTAAACTTTTTTGCCGCCACAGAATATAAATCCTTAATATCAATATTAAAATCATCTGTTTCAAGAAAAATCTTATTGACAGGTAATTCACCAAGATAACCACTTAATTTTGAGCCGGAATTATTTATATGATAACATAGCGATAAATAAAATCCATGATTAATAAAATCCATAGCCATTTGTTTACTCCCGTTAAAATGATGTATAACCCAGGGAATTTTAGATTTTGATTCAATTTTCAATTTTAAAACTTCATTATGTGCCTTAACTGAATGTACTATTAAAGGTAAATTGTATTTATCAGCAATCTCAATATGAGCTCTAAAAACTTTTTTTTGAGTTTCCCAATCCACCCCCTTTAATTTATCCAAACCAGTTTCTCCAATAGCAATTATTGATTTATTTTGTATTAACTTTTCTAAACGTTCTGTAATCTCGCTTTCCGATAGCTGATCAGCATGCCAGGGATGTAAACCTGCTGTAAAAAAAATCTTATCACTATGTTTAATGATAAGATCATTTTGTAAAAATAAACTTTGTATAACAATTTCATTTTCAGCCGGCATCTGCTGATGTGCATGAAAATTCAAAAACACATTTTCAGAAAAATTCATTATACATCATATAATTTTATTCTCTTTTTATATTAACTATACCAGCTTGTAATCTTTTTAAGGTTTCTTCTTTACCCAATAATTCAGCAATTTCTAATACTCCCGGGCCAATTCCGGCACCTACCAATGTTAATCTGAATGGATTCATTATTTGCCCCATTCCAATTTCTTTTCCTTCAAGAAAATCCTGAATTTCTTTTTCCATACTTTCATGATCAAAAATTTCCAGCTTCTCTAATTGCTCTTTTAATTCCGATAGTAATACAGGAGTATTTTCTTTCCAGCGTTTCTTAACAACCTTAGGATCGTATTCCTTTGGAGCCTGAAACAAGAAAAAAGACTGATCCCAAAATTCAGATACAAAATTAGCTCGCTCTTTAATCAACTTTACAACCTTAATTACAAAACTATCATCAACATTAACCCCTTTTTCTTTTAAAATAAGCTGATATGCTCTTGCCAATTTCTCATCTGATTTTCCAACAAGATATTTATGGTTAAACCACTTGGCTTTCTCATAATCAAATTTAGCTCCGGCTTTATGCACTTTATATAAATCAAAAGACGAAATAAGCTCTCTCATTGAAAGAATTTCTTTTTCCGTTCCCGGATTCCAACCTAATAATGCTAACATATTAACAAAAGCTTCGGGGAAATATCCATCTTCACGATAACCTCTTGAAACTTCATCTGTTTTAGGATCAGTCCATTCAAGTGGAAACACAGGAAAACCTAATGCATCACCATCTCGCTTACTTAACTTTCCTTTACCACTGGGTTTTAACAATAGTGGAAGATGAGCAAAATCAGGCATCGTTTCTTCCCAACCAAATGCTCTGTACAACATAACATGCAATGGCAATGAAGGAAGCCACTCCTCACCCCTGATTACATGTGAAATTTTCATTAAATGATCATCAACAATATTAGCCAAATGATATGTTGGCATCCCATCCGATTTAAAAAGGACTTTATCATCTAATTGATCAGTGTTTACTTTAACAGTTCCCCGAATAAGATCTTCAACGATTACCTCCTCATTTTCAGTCATTTTAAACCTTATTACAAAAGGAGCTCCATCATCCAGAAGTTTATTTGTTTCGTCTTCGGATAAAGTAAGAGAGTTTCTCATATTGCTTCTGGTAATAGCATTATATTGTTGAACACTGCTTTTCTCTGCTTTCAGTTTTTCACGCATTACTTCTAATTCTTCGGCAGTATCAAACGCATAATATGCATTTTCTGAATTTACCAAGCTCTCTGCAAACTCCTTGTATATTTCTTTTCTGTCTGACTGACGATACGGACCATAAGCGCCTCCTTCTTCTATACCTTCGTCTATTTCAATTCCACACCACCTCAACGACTCTACGATATAATCTTCAGCTCCGTCCACATACCTGGTTTGATCTGTATCTTCTATTCTTAGAATAAATAGTCCATTATTTTTCTTTGCAAAAAGATAATTAAATAATGCAGTTCTGACTCCTCCAATATGTAGTGGCCCTGTAGGGCTTGGCGCAAAACGCACTCTTACTTTTCTGTTATTCATGATAATAATATTTTACTCCCAGTTCAAGATAACTTTACCGCAATTTCCTTCATCCATAATTTCAAATCCCTTTTCAAATTCATTAATTGGGAATTGATGCGTAATCATTGGGCTTAAATCTAATCCGGAATGTAACATTTGCTCCATCTGATACCAAGTTTCAAACATTTCTCTACCATAAATTCCTTTTAAAGTAAGTCCTTTAAAAATTACTTTATCCCAATTAATTCCTGTTTTTGGAGGCAGTATCCCCAGCAATGATATTTTACCGGAGTTATACATATGATCCAGCATATCGTTAAATGCATGTGGCGACCCGGAACATTCCAATCCAATATCAAAACCAACCATCCCAAGTTCTTTTACAACATCACCAAGATTTTCTTTCAATGGATTAACTACTCTTGTAGCACCCATTTTTTTTGCAAGTTCTATTCTATATTCATTAGTCTCTGTTGCAACAACATAGCGTGCTCCTGCAAATTTAGCTATGGCCACACACATACTACCAATTAAGCCGGCACCCGTAACCAGTACATCTTCTCCTATCAACGACCATGAAAGAGCTGTATGTGTAGCATTTCCAAACGGATCCATGATAGCTAACATTTCATCAGGAATAGCCGGATTCATTTTCATAACATTAGATGCAGGAACAACAACATATTCTGCGAATGACCCATTTCGGTTAACACCTATTCCAATAGTATTTTCACAAACATGTTTACGTCCACGACGACAATTTCTACAATGACCACACGCTATATGTCCTTCGCCTGTAACCCTTTCGCCAACTTCAAATCCCGTAACTCCTACACCCATTTCAGCCACTGTTCCAACATATTCATGACCAATAGTCATAGGTGTTTTGATTGTATTTTGCGACCACTCATCCCAACGGTATATATGCAAATCAGTCCCGCAAATAGCTGATTTTTTAACTTTAATAAGAATATCATTAACTCCAACTTCAGGGATATCAACCTCTTCCATCCACAAACCTTTTTCAGGTTTAGATTTTACAAGAGCTTTCATTTTATTTGCCATAATATATTAATTTTATTATTGATGAATTCATAAAGCAAAAATAAGGTATAAAAGCTTCTTTATGAAATTCAAAATTATCTTTTACAACACTTAGTCTTTTCTAAAACGAAAAACCCGGGTTAAACCCGGGTTTTTATTAATACAGCCTGTTTAGGCTCTCATTACAAATACTAACAGTAAACTTTTATCCACATTTTGAATGTCCACAATTCTGACAAATTAAACATCCTTCTTGATATACAACGCTTTCCGATCCACATTCCTGGCATTTTGTTCCCATTTTTGGTTTTGTTCCGTCAGGAATGTATCTTTTTAATGCACGTTCAACACCATTCTTCCAGGTATTTATCGTTTCGCTATCTAATCTTAATGACTGAACCAAATTAACAACATAAGGAATAGGCATTCCGTGACGTAATACTCCGGAAATTAATTTAGCATAATTCCAAAATTCTTTTTGAAACATATGAGATAATCCTCCCATAGTATTTTCATAACCATATTTGTCTATGTATTGGAAATCATAACGACTCTTACCTTCTCTATCTTTAACTTTTATGATTTCTCCTTTTTTTATTGATTCCGGAATCGGAAACATCTCTTTATCGGCCAATCCTGTAAAAATTTCGTATGGACTGTCATCCTTTATACCAACAAAAGCAATCCATTTTTCGTCATTATTATTAAATCGAATTATTTCTGCCTTTAATACTTTTGGACGTCTATTAGTAGATTGCTCTCCTGCTTTCTTTCCTTTTTTATTTGAAACTAAAACTCCCGTACGAGAACCTTCTCTGTAAACAGTGACTCCTTTACATCCATTCTCCCAGGCTGTAACATATAATTTTCCTACCAGCTCTTCCGTAGCATCTGCCGGTAAATTAATAGTTACACTAATTGAATGATCAACCCACTTTTGTATTCTGCCTTGCATTTTCACTTTACTAACCCAATCAACATCATTTGATGTTGCTTTATAATACGGAGTTTTTTCGATAATGGCATCAATCTCATCATCAGACATGGTTTTTATTTCTTCGGGCTTGTAACCATTAATATTTAACCAATCTATAAACTTGTGGTGAAATACATTATATTCTTCCCATGAATCTCCTATTTCATCGATAAATGAAACTGTTGTATCCGAATCGTTTGGATTAACTTTTCTTCTTCGCTTATAAACAGGCATGAATACAGGCTCAATACCAGATGTAGTTTGAGTCATCAAACTTGTAGTACCTGTTGGAGCAATAGTTAATAAAGCAATGTTTCTTCTTCCGTACTGAACCATATCAGCATATAGTTGCTCGTCTTGTTCTTTTAATCTTAAAATAAAAGGATTATCCTTTTCTTTCTGAACATCATATATCTCAAAAACTCCACGCTCTTTAGCCATATTAACAGACGAACGATATGCCGCTAAAGCTATTGTTTTGTGAACTTCTTCTGAAAAATCAACAGCAATTTCACTTCCATAACGCAAACCCAAAGCAGCCAACATATCACCTTCGGCTGTAATACCTACACCTGTTCTTCTTCCTTCTACAGCTTTTGTTCTAATATTTCTCCAAAGCTTATCTTCAACCATTTTAAATTCGTAATCTTCAGGATCACGTTCAATTTTACTTAAAATAGCATCAATTTTTTCTAATTCAAGGTCAATAATATCATCCATTATTTTTTGAGCATAACCCACATGTTCTTTGAATAGCTCAAAATTAAATTTTGCATCCGTAGTAAATGGATTTTCCACATAGCTATATAAGTTAACTGCTAATAATCTACAACTATCGTAAGGGCAAAGAGGAATTTCGCCACAAGGATTTGTAGAAACTGTTTTATATCCCAAGTCCGCATAACAATCTGCTACTGACTCATTTATTATTGTATCCCAGAATAAGATACCCGGCTCTGCAGATTTCCATGCATTATGTACGATTTTTTTCCATATTTTCCCGGCATCAGTAGTTTGTTTAAAAGTTGGCTCTGTTGACTCAACTGGATACTGCTGAGTATATGGTTTCTTTTCTACTACCGACTGCATAAATTCATTATCAATTCGTACAGAAATATTTGCACCGGTAACTTTTCCTGTTTCAAGTTTTGCATCAATAAATTTTTCTGCATCAGGATGTTTACTTGAAATACTAAGCATAAGTGCTCCTCTTCGGCCATCCTGAGCAACCTCACGAGTCGAGTTTGAATATCTTTCCATAAATGGAACTACTCCTGTAGAAGTAAGTGCACTATTTAATACAGGACTCCCCTGTGGGCGTATATGTGATAAATCATGACCAACACCTCCACGGCGTTTCATTAATTGCACCTGCTCCTGATCTATTTTCATAATTCCACCATAAGAATCAGCAGGATTTTTATGTCCAATAACAAAACAATTCGATAATGAAGCAATCTGGTATTTATTTCCAATACCCGACATTGGACCTCCCTGAGGAATAATGTATTTAAAATCTTTTAAAAGCCCATAAATTTTTTCTTCACTCATTGGGTTTGAATAGCGATTTTCAATTCTTGCAATTTCTTTTGCAAGTCTTATATGCATTTCATTTGGGTTTATTTCAAATAAATTACCATACGAATCTTTTAATGCATATTTGTTTGCCCAAACACGAGCAGCAAGTTCATCCCCACCAAAATACTCTTTTGAGCTTTTAAAAGCCTCATCAAAAGTATATGTTCTTTGTCCCGAAAGCTTTCGGGATATTTTTTCTTGCGAAACCCTGGTTGTTTTTTCATCCGTCGCCATTCTTTTTACATCCATTTAAAGCAGATTTATAATAAGTTTATGATTAATCGATTATGTTTTTGTAACACTTTCAGAAAAGGTAATGCTAAATTAAGCATACTTATAAGTTTGCACAAGGAGTTTGTATTCGTACTTTTCAACATTTCTTAATAGTTATTAACGATTTGTATAAATTACTGTAAGCCTTGTTATTAAAGGATTATAGCACCATAAGGAAAAAAATTCAGAATTAAAAATTATGTTTAATTTTAATCTTCACAAGGATTGTTAATAACATCAAGAACATCAATTTTAGAAGGGTTTTGGATAAAATAAAAATTTATTAACATAGATATTAACCAAGCTCACAGACCTGTTATGTGTTTGTTTTATTGCATATTACAAAATAGCATTAAAACAAGTACTTTTTAAATAAATTTATCTTTAATCCTGCTTTTTTAACATTTGGAAAGTATTTTCCAGTTTGCCATCAACTTTTGCCGGTTCAAGTTCAAGGATTTCACAAATTAGAGGATATAGGTCGATGTTATTTATTGCATGATGTTTATATCCTTCTTTAAATGCCTGTCCATAAGCATAAAAAATTACATACAGGAAGATCCAAAACTAAAATTATTGCCAATAAAAAAAACTGATCCGGACAGATAACACGAAGCTATCTATTTTAATTGTAAATACTATTTGAAATTTGACCTAATTTCATGTTTAAATAAAATCAATAAAAAAGTAAAAAAACAAAACTTTATTAACAAAAACTAAATTTCACACTTGTAATATGATGTATTTTAAAGGCTTGTAATTTTGGTTTTTTTGTTAAAAAATAAGGTTTCAGAAATTTTCAAAGTAAAGATTTACGTATTAAATTTGTATTTATAAAAAAGGAGAGATACTTTGGCTAATGAGGCCGTTTCTCTCTCCTATACACCTGAATATCCGAGAAAGGTAAGGCTTAAAAATTTTGGCTAATGAAACCAATTTAAAAAGTCAGCCAGTATATATTTGCTGGTGTCCCTTTCTTCGGGAATATCCAATTACAAATTTAAACATACTTATAAGTTTGGGCAAGGAGTTTGTATTCGTACTTTTCAACATTTCTTAATAGTTATTAACGATTTGTGTAAATTGCTGTAAGCCTTGTTATTAAAGGATTGTAGCGCCATAAGGAAAAAAATTCAGAATTAAAAATTATGTTTAATTTTAATCCTCACAAGGATTGTTAATAACATCAAGAACATCAATTTTAGAAGGGTTTTGGATAAAATAAAAATTTATTAACATAGATATTAACCAAGCTCACAGACCTGTTATACCAATTTAATATCATATTGTCGTATATATTTAGTATTTTTCCCATATGGGAAGACAAGCAATATTATTGATAAAAGAGAGTATAGATGATCTTCAATTGCTAAAAAAGCAGCACAAAGAAAATTATCAACAAATT